>JBGSRY010000435.1:0-5889 GCA_041737325.1 Rhodoferax sp.
CTGCTGCACCGCATTTTGCAGATCAACGCCGACTCGGTGGCGCAGTACCTCAACGCCCAAATTGAAGCCGGCGCGCAGGCGGTGATGATTTTTGACAGCTGGGGCGGCGTGCTGGCCGACGGTGCGTTCCAGGAATTCAGCCTGACCTACACCCGCCGGGTGCTGGCGCAACTGCACAAGGAATACAACGGTGCACGCATTCCCAGCATCGTGTTCACCAAAGGCGGCGGCCTGTGGCTGGACGAAATGGAACAGCTTGACTGCAACGTGTTGGGCGTGGACTGGACCGTCAACCTGACCAAAGCCCGCGCCATGGTGGGCGGCTCCAAAGCGTTGCAAGGCAACCTTGATCCGAACGTGTTGTTTGCGCCCCCGGCTCAGGTTCAAGCCGAGGCCATCAAGGTGCTCAACGCTTTTGGCACCCCACACACCGGCAGCGGCAGCGGCCCAACCCACATCTTCAACCTGGGCCATGGCATCAACCAGCACACCCCCACCGAACATGTGGCGGCCCTGGTAGAAGCGGTGCACAGCCATTCACGCAAAATGCGCAGCGCCTGCTAGCACTTTTTGAGCTGTTTGGGACGCTGTTTCAGCTCTTTTTTTGTCAACTTGTTCACAAAAATCAGCAGACAGTGCGACAGGGCCCAAACTTGTTACCAGTTGTGCTAGCAAAGCCATAGCGCACGTAAGTGATTGATTCATAAAGAAATTCAAGAATTGCCTGTTTTCTGTGCAAGCCGTGGAAAGCCTTGATTTTCAAGGCCTCAGGTGCGCCGTACCGCATTTATCAACAAAGTTATCCACAGAAAACTTGGATGACCGGTAAAACACCTGAAAATCAAGCACTTACCGGCCCTTTCGCAAGTTCACTTCAACACCATGCCGCAACTGCCTGTGCCCGGCATCTGTTTGAACCAGGTGCTGGTTCAAACCCCCAACTACAGCCCCATGCAGGGGGTGCTGACCTACACCCACGTCGTACCCTTGCCGCCAGGCACCTTGGTACGGGTGCCACTGGGCAGGCGTGATGTGTTGGGCGTGGTCTGGGCCAGTGACCCGCCCAGCGCTCAAAACCCGCCCCTGGACCCGGCCAAATTGCGCCCTATCAGCAGCGTGCTGGAAGCCTTGCCGGCCTTGGGGGCTGATTGGCGTGCCTTGGTCAGTTTTGCCGCCAACTACTACCAGCGCTCGGCAGGCGAGGTGGCGCTGGCTGCCTTGCCACCACAACTGCGCGACCTGAGCCAGGTGCAAGTGACCCGCAAGCTCAAGAAACTGGCCAAAACCGCCACAGCCCATGCCGCCCCCAGCGCCCCACCAGCGCAGCCGCTGCCCATACCAGCACCCCAAGAGACCAGCATCCAGCCCGCAGAAGCTATTCATTCAATAGCACTAACACCAGAACAGACAAGGGCCATAGGCCAATTTGAGCAACATGTCGGGCCGTTTTTGCTGTTTGGAGCCACCGGCAGCGGCAAAACCGAAGTCTTCATGCACTGCACCGCACAGGTGCTGACCCGCAACCCCAACGCACAAGTGCTGGTGATGGTGCCCGAGATCAACCTGACACCGCAACTGGAGGCCCGCTTCAAATCACGTTTTAGCCACATCGCGGGAGCCGATGCGGTGGTCTCCCTGCACAGCGGCCTGACCCCGGCGCAGCGCCTGAACAGCTGGCTGGCGGCGCACAGTGGCGCGGCGCGCATTGTGCTGGGCACCCGCATGGCCGTGTTTGCATCCCTGCCACATCTCAAGCTGATCATCGTGGACGAAGAGCACGACCCCAGCTACAAAAGCCATGAAGGCGCGCGCTACTCGGCGCGTGACCTGGCCATTTACCGGGGCCACCAGGACGGCATCAAGGTGCTGCTGGGCTCGGCCACGCCGTCGCTGGAGAGCTGGTACCACAGCCGCCCGGCATCTGAAGGCGGGCGTTACCTGCGCCTGGACATGCCGAGTCGCATCGGCAGCGGCAGCTTGCCGTTGGTGCGCCGGGTGGACATGAACCACCAACCCAAGCACTGCATCATTGCGCCCCCCCTGCTTGAAGCCATTGCCGCGCGCGTGGCCCGCGGCGAGCAAAGCATGCTGTTTTTAAACCGGCGCGGCTACGCCCCGGTACTGGAGTGCACCGACTGTGGCTGGAAAAGCACGTGCCCGAATTGCAGTGCGTTTCGCGTCTTCCACAAAATTGACCGCACCCTGCGCTGCCACCACTGCGGTTTTTCCGAGCGTGTGCCACACACCTGCCCGAGCTGCGGCAACCTCGACATCAGCACTGTGGGGCGTGGCACGGAGCGCCTGGAAGAACACCTGGCAGAACTGCTGGTGGATCTGCGTCGACCGGATGGTGGACACGTGCGCATCATGCGCATTGATGCCGACAGCACCAAACTCAAGGGCGCACTAGAAGCCCAACTGGCCCAGGTGCATGCCGGTGACGTGGACGTGCTGGTGGGCACGCAAATGATCGCCAAAGGGCACGACTTTCGCCGCATCACGCTGGTGGCGGCGGTCAACCCCGACAACGCGCTGTTTTCCAGCGACTTCCGCGCCCCCGAGCGCTTGTTCAGCTTGCTGATGCAAGCCGCAGGCCGGGCCGGGCGCGATGCCGCCGTGGCGGGTCAAAGCGAGATGTGGCTGCAAACTTTTCACCCTACCCACCCGTTGTACGAGGCGCTCAAAACCCACGACTACCCGGCGTTTGCGGCCTCGCAACTCAAAGAGCGCCAGCAGGCCGTCATGCCGCCCTGGAGTTTTCAGGCGTTGGTGCGAGCCGAAGCACGCACGCAAGAAGTGGCACAAGGTTTTTTGAATCTGGCCAGCGCAGCGGCCGCGCAGCAAGCCGAGGCGGCCGCCTGGTTGCCACACTTGACCCTGTACCCCGCCGTGCCCATGAGCATGGCCCGCGTGGCCAACGTGGAACGCGCCCAAATGCTGATCGAAAGCCCGTCACGCACCGCGCTGCAGCGTTTTTTGGCGGCCTGGCAAGCCACCCTGCACCGCACCCGGCAAGAGCCCACCAGCAAAGGGGTGCTGCGCTGGGCGATTGATGTGGACCCCCTCAACATCTGAGGGACTGCAAAGCCCTGGGGCAAAAGTCCCGACTCAGGCGGCGGGCTTGGTGGCCACAATCACCTGGAAATTATCAAAAAACATCGTGTGACGTTCACAGGTTACACCGGGCATGGCTTGCAATTGCTGCACCGGGTCATGCGTGTTCCACAGGGCCAGGCCATAGGGTTCAAAGACTTTGAAATAGGTCCAGCTCAAGGCCCGCAGCACCCACGGACGAGGTTTGTGAAACTCACCCAAATACAGCTTGCCGCCTGGCTCCAGCACCCGCATGGCTTCTGTCAGGGCATCGATTTTGAGGTGGTTGGGCAGCTCATGCAGCAGGAAAAACATGACGTTGGCGCTGACGGAGCCGTCGGCCTGCCGCATGGCAATGGCGTTGTCTTGCGCGTACACGATTTTGTCCGCATACACCGTCATCTTGCGCTCGGCGTGGTCGAGTTCGTTTTGGATGATGTCGGCCACCAACACCTTGCTGGCCCCGGAATCGATGGCGGCCTGGGTCACACGCGGCATGACGTTGCCAAAGGCACAGGAGGTGATCAGCACCTGCTTGCCCTGCAGGTTGTCGCGGTTCAGACCATGCACGATGATCGACACCAGGTTGCTGTACTGAAACAACAAAATCGCTGAAATGATGGGTTGCCAGTCAATCAGGCGAATCAGGCGCATGTTGGAATAGATCGGGTACACGTGCGCAGCATCGTGCGTCAAACGACCGGTGAAGCCACGCATCAACAGTGCGCCTCGGGTCAGGGTAAAGAAAAACAAGGCGGTACTGGCCAGTACCACGGTCACAGCAAATGCGGTGTACGAAAACCAGGCTGACATGGTGTGCTTTCAAATAGCGGGTTTAAAAACCCTGTTGATCAATGAAACCGGGGGCATTACACACCTATGGTTAACCCTGCTTTTTGATGCACATCAACACGCCAGCAACTTGGCCTGCGCCACGCTGGAGCAGCCCGTCTAAATCATCAGGGCAACCGCCATGGAAAACGTCAGAAACGCAGCGGCGGTAGAGACCAGAATGATGCGCGCCACACGCCCGTTGTCAGCCCCAAAACGCTCGGCCAGCAACGACACATTGCTGGCGCTGGGCAAAGCCGCTGTGAGCACCAGAACCGTCAATGCAAAGCGCGACAAGGGCAAACCCAGGTGCATCAACCCGGCCCCCACCAGCAACACCAACACCGGGTGCAAAAACAGCTTGAACAGCGCGGCCGGCAAGTAGTCACGCAGCCAAGGGGCTTGCACATGACCGGCTGCCGCCAGCATTTGCGAACGCGCCAGCACCGCACCAATGGTGAACAAGGCCACGGGCGAGGCGGCATCGGCCAGCAGCCCGATGGTTTGAGCCACCGGTTTGGGCGGCATCCAGCCCAGTACAGACACCCAGGCTCCCGCCAGAATGGCCCACGGCATGGGGTTCATGAACACCCCTTTGAGCGCATTTTTCAGCGCCATGGCCGCACCATGTTTGTCGGCCCCATCAAGCCGTGACAAGGCAATGCACAACGACGTGGTGACAATCATGTCCAGCGCAATGGTCAAAATCACCGGCCCGGCCGAAGCCGCCCCCAGCAAGGCCACCAGCAACGGCACCCCCATGAAGCCCGAGTTAGGGAAAGCCGCCACCAGCGCACCAAAAGCCGCATCATTCCAACCCGTGCGCGGCCCCAGCGTCACCGCCACGGTGAAGGCCACCACAACCATGCCGCACAGCAACCAGGTCACCAGCACGCCCACATCAAGCAACTGTGCAATCGGGGTTGATGCACCAAAGCGGTACAACATGCAGGGCAAGGCAAAAAACAGCACAAAACCATTCAGGCCAGGGATTGCCTCCAGCGGCAACATGCGCCTGCGCGTGGCCAGATAGCCGCACAGAACCAGGGCAAAAAACGGGAAGGTGATGGTCAGAACTTGCAGCATCGCTGGATTGTCTCAGCTTCAATCTGCGCGCCGTTGGCAGGGTTATCCATCAGCGCCGCAGCCACCCTGGCGTTGATAATGCGGTCATGCCTGACACCCTGCTTCGCCCCCTTCGTCCCAGCGGCCATTTCATGATGGCACACCCAGCGCACGTGCTGGCACTCGGGTTTGGATCGGGCCTGAGCCCCAAGGCCCCGGGCACCATGGGTACGCTGTGGGCCTGGGGTGTATTTGCCTTGCTACAAGGTCGCCTGACCGAAGTTCAATGGGGCTGGCTGATTGCCCTGAGCATCCCGCTGGGCTGGTGGGCCTGCAGCGTGACCGCACGGCACATGCGCGTGCTGGACCCCGGCAGCATTGTGTGGGATGAAATTGCCGCCTTCTGGCTGGTGCTGTGGCTCGTCAGTCCAACCGGTTTCTGGGCTCAGTTGGCAGCGTTTGCCCTGTTCCGGTTTTTTGATGCTGTCAAACCCGGCCCAGTAGCCTGGGCCGACCAGCTCTACCATGATGTCAACCCCGCCTTGGACGCCTGGGCCTGGCACAAAGCTGGGTGGGGCATCATGCTGGACGACTTGGTGGCCGCGTTTTGCACCCTGTTGGTGCTGGCACTGTGGCGGGCCTGGTGATGTCAGCCACCCCTGATTTGCTACAAAATTCAGAGCTTTATACCGTTAATATATGCGGTCTAGATGTCAATTTACTTACAAAAAACAATTGGTTTCTGACCACCGCCGAAAGCTGCACAGGGGGCTTGATAGCCGCCACCTGCACCGAGCTGGCAGGCTCCAGCACCTGGTTTGAGCGTGGTTTTGTCACCTACTCCAATGCCGCCAAAACCGAACTGCTGGGCGTGGATGCGGCACTGATCGCCCGCCATGG
>JBGSRY010000450.1:0-5025 GCA_041737325.1 Rhodoferax sp.
TGGTTACACCAAAATGTCAGGTGAAAATGCTGGCGCAACTGTTGTGAATGCAAGCGGCCTGAGCCTTGCCGGTGTTTACAACCTGTCCAAACGTACGGCCCTGTACGCTGGCTGGAACAAGCAAACAGCTGACAACAATGCTGGCGTTGACACAGCAGACAATTCCTTGGTGGCAGTTGGTATTCGTCACAAGTTCTAATCCCTCGCTGGCGTAAGCCAGCCAGTGGTTAAAACCCAAAACCCCGCCCGGGCAACCTGGCGGGGTTTTTTATTCCTACCTATTCAGGCACGCAGCCGCTTCACCGATAAGGGTCTGCAAACCCCAGTCGAGCCATGATCTCGCTTTCACGCAGCTCCATCACCTGGGCATCTTCATCTTCTTCATGATCCCAGCCCTGGGCATGCAGTGCGCCGTGTACCAACAGGTGGGCGTAGTGCGCTTGTAGCGTCTTGTTTTGCTCCTTGGCTTCTTTCGCCACCACCGGTGCGCACAGCACCAGGTCGGCGCTCACCACCGGTTCTTGCGCGTAGTCAAAGGTCAGCACATTGGTGGCGTAGTCCTTTTTGCGGTAGTCGCGGTTCAGCGCCTGGCCTTCTTCAGCATCCACAATCCGCACCGTCAGTTCGGCATCGCTTTGCAGCGCAGCACGCAGCCAGCGTGTCACTTTGTGGCGCGGCAAGGCGGCGCGGTGCAGGGGCGCGTCGGCAAATTTGGCAAACTGCAGTGATAAGGTCAATTGGTTCATGGTTGGTGCATCTCCATTTAAATGGCCAATGCCGCTTGCCGAATGGTCTGGGCCGCCCATTGGTTCAAGCTCTGGCCTTGCGCCGCTGCGGCAAGGGCTGCAGCTTCGTGGGTTGCGGGGTCAACCCGCAAAGAGAATTTGCCAGAAAAATGTTTGTAAGGCTTTACCCCGCGGCGCTTGCAAGCGGCCAGAAACACGCGCAATGAAGCCTCGCCCTCGGTTTTCAGGCCTTGCACATCCGCCGCGTAAAAATTTGCCCCACCATTGAGCCCTAAAAACTCACCTCTGAAGAGCTGAATATCATGGTCAAAAGCAATCACCGCTTGATGCCCCTCAATGGTCATAACGTTCATGGTTTTACTCCGTTGTCTTCCAGCCATTTCCGAATCGCCGCAACCGCGCCTTTATCGGTATCAGGTGACGGGTGAGGCCGGTGAAACACACGCACGACACCAAACAAAAAGACCTCCATGCGAGAACCCTCGCGCTCGTCCAACTCGGCCCCCAATTCACGCAACAAGGACTCAATGTCTGCCCAGCGCACGTTGCCTGAAACAGGCCTCGCAAAGATCAATTCCAGGGTGCGTTGATGTTTGCGCTTCATGCGTGCATGATACCAATTTTTGATATCACATGGCCGCCGTGCGTTTGCGCACCGGCACGTCGTAGGCATCCACAATGCGCGCTACCAGCGGGTGGCGCACCACATCCAGGCTGGTCAGGCGGCACATGGCAATGCCTTGCACGCCTTTGAGCACGCGCTCGGCATCAATCAGGCCACTGAGTTGGGTGGTGGGCAGGTCGATCGGGCTCACGTCGCCGGTCACCACGGCCTTGGAGCCAAAGCCAATGCGTGTCAAGAACATTTTCATTTGCTCGGGCGTGGTGTTTTGGGCTTCGTCCAGAATCACAAACGCGGTGTTCAGGGTGCGCCCGCGCATGAAGGCCAGCGGCGCGATCTCAATGGTCTGGCGCTCAAAGGCTTTTTGCACCGCTTCAAAGCCCATCAAGTCGTACAGCGCGTCGTACAGTGGGCGCAGATAGGGGTCAATTTTTTGCGCCAAATCTCCAGGCAAATAGCCCAGGCGTTCACCGGCTTCCACCGCCGGGCGGGTCAGCACAATGCGCTGCACCGTGCTGCGCTGCAAGGCATCTACCGCGGCGGCCACTGCCAGGTAGGTTTTGCCGGTGCCGGCCGGACCAATGCCAAAGGTGATGTCGTGGCTAGCAATGCTGTCTAAGTAGCGCGCCTGGTTGATGGAGCGGGGTTTGAGTTCAGCGCGTTTGGTCTTCAAGGCCGGGCCGTCGGCCCCATTCACATCGCCGTCACCCGACAGCATCAGCTGCACGGTGCGCGGTTCAATGGGGCGTGCGGCCATTTCGTACAGGGCTTGCAGCATCTCCATGGCGCGTTTGGCATTGGCTTTGAGGCCGTCTACCTTGAACTGTTCGTGGCGGTGCGCTATTTTGACCTGCAAGGCTAGCTCAATGCTGCGCAAGTGCTCGTCCGTGGGGCCGCACAGGTGCGCTAACCGGGTGTTGCTGGGTGGGGAGAAGATATGCCGAAGAATCACGTTGATAATCCAAAAAATAGTTCCCCATGATAGGCAATAAATGATCGCAAAACTAACCGGCACGCTCGATACCAAAAACCCGCCCGCCGTGGTGCTGGATTGCCACGGTGTGGGCTACGAGGTGTTGGTGCCCATGAGCACGTTTTACAACCTGCCCGAGCTGGGTGCAAAGGTGACGCTGCTGACGCATTTTGTGGTGCGTGAAGATGCGCAATTGCTGTACGGCTTTGCCAGCCACCAGGAGCGCGAGGCGTTTCGCCAGCTCATCAAAATATCGGGCGTGGGGCCACGCACCGCGCTGTCGGTGCTCTCAGGCATGGGCGTACCTGAGCTGGTGCAGGCCATCACGCTGCAAGAGGCCGGGCGGCTGATCAAAGTGCCGGGCATTGGCAAGAAAACGGCCGAGCGCCTGTTGCTGGAGCTCAAGGGCAAGCTTGGGCCCGACATCGGCGTGGTGGCCAGCGTGGCGAATGACGCACAGTCAGACATTTTGCAAGCCCTGCTGGCGCTGGGCTACAGCGACAAAGAAGCCGCCTTGGCGCTCAAGGCGCTGCCAGCCGACGTGGGTGTCAGCGACGGCATCAAGCTGGCGCTGCGTGCGCTGGCCAAATAGCCTTCAACGTCCTCTGTCTTATTTGCAAAGGCCGCACCATGACCCCGCTTTACCGTGAATTTGCCACCCAGGCACAGCTGGATGCCCAGTACAACCCTTCTCTGAAACTGGCCGACCCCAGCGTGCCGGGCCAGCATTACGCCGACCGGTCTGCACACGCCCGCGCCAGCTTGCGCTGCACGCTGGACGTGCCTTATGGCCCCACACGGTCTGAAACCTTGGACATTTTCCCGGCCGATGATCCCAACGCGCCGGTGTTTGTGTTCATCCACGGCGGTTACTGGCGCGCTTTGTCCAGCAAAGACTTCAGCTGCGTGGCGCTGGGCTTGCAGGCCTGCGGTATCACCACCGTGGTGGTCAACTACGCCCTGTGTCCCAGCGTGACCCTTGACGAAATCACACGCCAGGTACGCGCCGCCGTGGCCTGGACGCATCACCACATTGCAGCACATGGCGGCGACCCCACGCGCATGGCTGTGGGCGGGCATTCCGCCGGCGCGCACCTCACCGCCATGTGCTTGCAAACGCCCTGGGCGCAAGACTACGGCCTGCCCCAAGACCCGATTGCAGCAGCCGTGTTGGTCAGTGGCGTGTACGACATTGCGCCGCTGCGCTACAGCTATTTGCAACCCATGATCCAGCTGGACGAGGGCACGGTTCGCCGCCAGTCACCGCTGTTTGCCGTGCGTGCCTGCCGCACCCCGATCTGGGTCAACTGGGGGACGGAAGAAACGTCTGAATTTGCCCGCCAGGCGGCCAGTTTTCATGCCGCCTGGCTGCTGGCCGGCAACACCGGTGATTTAAGCGCCCTGCCCGGTGCTGACCACTTTATCGGCCTGCACGGCTTTGAGCACGCCGACAGCCTTTTGTGCCAGTGGTTGCGTGAAAAGTTGCACCATGGACAGTCATAGAACGATGTTGCGCCCCATTTCATGTCGCGCTTTTACGCCCCCCACAAGGTCGAAAGGGGCACTGCCCAGATGCCGTCGCCCAGCGGCATCGTCTCGGCACCGTCGTATAGCAACACGCCCATCTTGAATTGATTGCCCGCCATGTGGGCCAGTTTTTTCAGGCCACGCAGGTCGCTCTGCTTGACAGTAGCTGCCGCCTTCACTTCGACACCTACCAACTGCTGCGCTGCGTTTTCGATCACAACATCGACCTCAACCTTGTCCGCGTCCCGGTAGTACATCAGGCGATAGTCACCTTCTGCCGTGGTCGTGTGTTTGAGCAGTTCACCAAAGACAAAGGTTTCCAGCACATTGCCAAACCGTGTGCGATCTTTCTGCACTTCTTCAGCCGTCAAATCAAGGAGCGATGCCAGCAGGCCGGAGTCAATGAACTGCAGCTTAGGTGTCTTGACCACGCGGTTGAGTCTGTTGCGTGCCCAGACATCCATGCGTTTGAGCAGGTACATCTGCTCGAAGATGCCAACATAGCGGGAGGCTGTCTTGCCATCGAGTCCCACCTGCGCGCCAAGCTGGGTGTAGTTGCACATCTGACCAGCCGTCTGCGCCAAAGCACGCAGGAATCGGGGCAACTGATCCAGCTTCTCAATACCAGCCACGTCACGGACATCCCGCTGGATGATGGCATCCAGATACTGCCGCGCCCAAATCACGCGACGCTTCGGTGTAGCGCGCGAAATCGCTTCCGGGTAGCCCCCGCGCAGCACCCGCTCTATCAGATCACGCCCCAGTGCTGGCTGGTCAACCTTGAGCATCTGACCGTCGAAAATACGGTCGATCCAGTTGGCTGAACGCGACTCAATTTCGCTCTGCGACAAGGGCAACAACACCAAAGTTTCCATCCGCCCGGCAAGCGAGTCGGCCACGGTTGGCAGTGCCATCAGGTTGGCTGACCCGGTTAGCAGAAACCGTCCAGGGCGGCGATCTTCATCGACGCTTTTTTTGATGGCCAGTAGCAACTGGGGTGCACGCTGAATTTCATCGATCACGGCCCGATCCAGACTGCGAATCATCCCTACAGGGTCTTCACGAGCCGACAACAAAGTCAGCTCATCATCCATCGTCAGATAGCGCAATTGCTGCTGCTCTGCAATCTGCTTCACCAGGGTTGTCTTGCCTGCCTG
>JBGSRY010000487.1:0-3760 GCA_041737325.1 Rhodoferax sp.
GCTGCGCTACATCCGCCGCCTGTCGGACTTTGACTTGGCGCTGGACCGCACCATGATCCCGCTGGGCAGCTGCACCATGAAGCTCAACGCCACCAGCGAGATGCTGCCCATCACCTGGCCCGAGTTTGCGCAGATTCACCCGTTTGCCCCAGCCGAGCAGCGCGCCGGGTATGCGTTGCTAGACGCGCAACTGCGCGCGTGGTTGTGCCAGGCCACGGGCTACGCGGGCATCAGCCTGCAGCCCAACGCCGGGAGCCAAGGCGAGTATTCCGGCATGATGGCCATCCGCGCCTTTCATGCGGCGCGCAAGCAACCGCATCGCAACATCTGCCTGATCCCCAGCAGCGCGCATGGCACCAACCCGGCCAGCGCCACCATGGCGGGCTTCAAGGTGGTGATGACCGCGTGCGATGCCAATGGCAACGTGGATATGGCCGATCTCAAAGCCAAGTGCGAGGAGCACAGCGCCAACCTTGGCGCGATGATGATCACCTACCCCAGTACACACGGCGTGTTTGAGACGCAAGTCAAAGACCTGTGTGCCTTGGTACACAAACACGGCGGACGGGTTTACGTGGACGGTGCCAACATGAACGCGCTGGTCGGCCTGGCCACACCGGGCGAATTTGGCGGCGATGTGAGCCACCTGAACCTGCACAAAACCTTCTGCATCCCGCACGGCGGCGGCGGCCCCGGTGTGGGACCGGTGTGCGTGGTGGCCGACCTGGTGCCGTTCTTGCCAGGCAAAGGCGTCGGAGCCGTATCAGCAGCGCCGTTGGGGAATGCCTCTGTATTGCCGATCAGCTGGATGTATTGCCGCATGATGGGTGCGGCAGGCTTGCAGGCGGCTACCGAGGTTGCCATCCTGAGCGCGAACTACATCAGCGCGCGTCTGAAAGACTACTACCCCACGCTCTACACCAGCGTGCCGGTTGAGGGTCAACCGGGTCGTGTCGCGCACGAGTGCATCCTGGACGTGCGCCCCCTGAAAGACCGCACCGGTGTGGGCGCTGAAGACGTGACCAAACGCCTGATGGACTATGGTTTTCACGCCCCCACGCTGAGCTTTCCGGTGCCGGGCACGCTGATGGTGGAGCCGACCGAGAGCGAAACCTTGGCAGAACTGGACCGCTTCATCGATGCCATGATCGCCATCCGGGGCGAGATGGCTCGCGTCGAAAGTGGCGAATGGCCGCGTGACAACAACCCGCTGGTCAACGCCCCGCACACTGCCGCAGCGCTACTGGAATCAGAGTGGTCTAAACCCTATTCACGAGGGCTAGCGGCGTTCCCTGTTCCCGACCTCAAGCTAAGCAAATACTGGCCACCGGTGGGGCGCATCGACAATGTCTATGGCGACCGGAATTTGGCTTGCAGCTGCATTTCGGTGACAGACTGAGACTTGGAGCAGCCTGACGCAGCCCCTGCGTTAGACCTGGTTCCAACGTCCGCTCAAATCGGCCAGTTGTTCGCTGGAGCTCTCCAGCCGACTGGCCAGGATACCGGCAATGTTGCGGTAAATGATGTGTGCGCTTTCCGGCACGGCATCAATTTGGGTGCGGTCAAAGCGCATCAGCACACAGTTTTGTAAAGCCCGCACGGTGGCCGACCGCAGGTGCCGCCCCACCAGCGACATCTCACCAAAACTGTGGCCAGCACCCAACCGCGCCAGCTCGACCTGCTGCGTTGCAGTGTTTTTTTCGACCCGCACCTCGCCGCTGATCAAAACAAAAAAAGAATCCCCCGCCTCCCCCTGTCGGCACACGACAGCGTCGGCTTTGACAGCGCAATGTTCCGCCAAGGCCAGCGTGCGCAGCAGGCAATCGGCTGACATGCCACTGAAAATGGGCACACGCTGTTTGATTTTTTGCAGCAGCGCCGGGTCAAGCGCCAAGGATGCTGGGGGCAACAAGACCTCTGCGCGAACATTTTCTGCCGCCAGCTTGACAATCAGGGGGTCAATCTTCATGGTACTCGATTGTGCTACAGCCATGGAGCCGTGATGCGCTTTGATTCCAGGCTATATAGGCTGGTTGGGGACAGATTTGAAGCCTCAACCACAAAATACAAAAACAAAAAAATCCCTTGTAACTCACTGAATTACAAGGGATTTTAGAAATTATCTGGCGGAGCAGGGGGGATTCGAACCCCCGGAGGGTTTTACCCCTCGCACGCTTTCCAGGCGTGTGACTTAAACCACTCATCCACCGCTCCGCAAGCCCTCTAGTTTAACCTAGCAAAGGCTCCATTCTCTTTGGAATGGACTTCAACCAACAAAAAAGGGATGTGCTGTCAACAGCACATCCCTTGTATCAACGCTTTTGCAGTCTTACCGACTAGCAGCGATCTTTAACAACAATTAACGGATCACAGCCAGTGTTGTCAATTGACCACCGCGCACGGTCTTCAATGTCAAGGCACCGTTTTTAATGTCACCACGTTCATCAAAGGTGATCGGGCCAGTCACACCTTTGTAATCAGCGGTAGCGGCCAACACGGGCAAATATTTCACCGGGTCAGAAGAGTCGGCCTTGACCATGGCAGCAACCATGATTTTTACAGCGTCATAGACGTAAGGCGCATAGACCTGCACATCTGCATTGAATTTGGCTTTGAACTTGGTCTTGAATTCTTCCATACCAGCTTTGGCTTCGCCTTCAACACCACCCGCTTCAGCGCAGAAGACTTGGTCATCCGCAATCGCATCACCGGCGAGTTTGACCAATTCAGTAGAGCAGATGCCGTCACCACCCATGAACTTGGCTTTGATCGCCAAAGATTTCATTTGCTTGAGCATTGGGCCAGCGACTGCATCCATGCCGCCGAAGAACACCACATCAGGCTTCTTGCTCTTGATAGTGGTCAGGATAGATGTGAAGTCGGTTGCTTTGTCAGTGGTGAACTCTTTAGCCACCACTTTGCCACCGGCGGCTTCCACGGCCTTGCTGAATTCTTCTGCAACACCTTGACCATAGGCGGTACGGTCGTCGATCACTGCGATGTTCTTGCCTTTAAGCGTAGCCACTGCGTATTTGCCCAGCGTACCACCCAATTGGGTATCGTCAGCGACCATACGGAACGTAGTTTTGAAACCTTGACGTGTGTATTTGGGGTTGGTCGCGGAAGGCGAAATTTGCGGAATGCCAGCATCGCTGTAAATTTTGGAGGCCGGAATGGTCGTACCTGAATTCAGGTGACCAATGACACCAGCCACTTTGGCATCAACCAATTTTTGCGCAACTGCGGTACCTTGTTTGGGATCAGCGGCATCATCTTCAGCCATCATCTCAAACGTTACCTTTTGACCGCCGATGGTGACACCCGCAGCGTTCAGCTCTTCGATCGCCATGCGGCCACCGTTTTCATTGTCTTTACCCAGGTGGGCAATCGCACCGCTGGTGGGGCCGACGTGACCAATCTTGATCACGGAAGCGGCAGCAGCCACAGGAGCAGCAGGCGCTGCAGCAGGAGCCGGAGCGGCTTCTTCTTTTTTACCGCAAGCCACCAACAAAACAGCAGCAGCAACCAGGGTCAACGTACCAGTAACTTTAAATTGCATAAATACTCCAAATGAAAGGGTTAAAAAACTGAGCGCTCCAATATACCGCACATCTCTCAAAAAGACGTTAGGGTTGCCACCATGACGCGTACAAAACACAACATGAAACACTATTATTTTTGAGACTTGCGAAGCATCAAGGCTTCTGCTACTGCCTGATCAATACGAGCGTTTATTTCAGTCTGCAACTGGCTACTCAAT
>JBGSRY010000499.1:0-4331 GCA_041737325.1 Rhodoferax sp.
ACATGCGGGGCCAGCAACCCCACCAGCAGGCTCGAATCCAACCCGCCCGACAGCAGCACCCCCACCGGCACATCAGCGGCCAGCAGGCGGCGTTTCACACTTTGGGTCAGCTGCTCACGGGTCGCGGCTAGCCAGTCGGCCTCGGCCATGGGTTTTTCTGGCCGCGTAGCCTTGAGTGACCAATACACCTGTGCGGTGCTGGAGCCGTCTGGCTTGATCAGCAGGGTACTGGCGGGCGGCAACTTGCGCACGCCGTTGAGCACGGTGCGTGGTGCTGGCACCACGGTATGCAGGGTGAAATGGTGGTGCAGCGCCACCCCGTCCAGCGTGGTGTCCACGCCACCTGCAGCCAGCAGCGCGGGCAGACTGGAGGCAAAACGCAGTCGCTGTGCGGTCTGGTTCAGGTACAGCGGCTTGATGCCAAAACGATCCCTTGCCAAAAACAACTGGCTATTGCGCTGGTCCCAAATGGCAAAGGCAAACATGCCTTTGAAGCGCTTGACACACTGGTCTCCCCAGGCGTGGAAACTCTTCAAAATGACTTCGCTGTCGCCGTCAGAAAAAAAGCTGTAGCCGCGTGCCAGCAGCTCGGTGCGCAGTTCACGGTAGTTGTAAATGGTGCCGTTGAACACCAGGGTGAGCCCCAGTGTGGCATCCACCATGGGTTGGTGCGCGTGGGTCGACAAATCAATGATGGACAAGCGACGGTGACCGAATGCCAGCGGGCCATTTTGAAATGTGCCCGCATCGTCTGGCCCACGCCGCGCCAGCGCGTCAGACATGCGGCCGATGGCCGCCATGTCGGGCGCAGCAGCGTCCAAACGCAGTTCACCACAGATGCCGCACATCAGGCGATCACCGCATCAGGCACCACGATCACGGGTGCAAAACCGCCGCCCTGGGTGCGAAAATTGGTGGTTTGACCGGCATACATGCGTGCTGCCAGCAGTTGCACCTGCCACCTGTAGGTGTAGGCGCGAATGTCAAACTTCAGGTCGGTTTGCACACCATCGACTTCGATCATGCGGCCGCTGGGGGGCACCAAGGCTTGGGCCACAAAGTCGCTCGCCAGAATCTCGCTCCAGACCCGTTTGGTGAGTTTGTCACCCCGGTACGCAGCTTTGGCACCAAAACCGGCTACCGGTTTGAAGAACAACTGGCGACGTTGTGCCCAAAGCTCGTCGGCCCGCTCCGGGGTGACCAAGCGTGTGGTGGGTACGCTGCAGGCCAACACGTGACGGTCTGCCGCCGTGGCTCCCCAAGCCAGCAGCAATTCGCTTTGACTCAAGGCAATCAGGTTGCGCTTGTCGGCCAGTAATGCGTGGGCACGCGGGTTCGGTGTCAGCACGATCGCATGGGTCTCGTGCGCCTGGCGCAAAGCATGGTGGGCCGGGTCGGTCAGGTAAAAATCCGTCAGGCGGTTGTAGACCATGTCCACCGGTTGACCCTGGTGCATCAGCTTGCCGTTTTGCCACAGCAATTCAGACGGGTCGGCAATAGCGGCTTGGATGCCGTGCTCGGCGAAAAGCAGGCGAAACAATTCAAATTCAGGGGCCAGGTATTGTTGTGCGGGTGCCGTGTCCACAATCACCACCGAACGCCAGGGCAGGGTGCTGCGTTGCAGCTGCCACTCAGTCGCAAACATGTCAAAAATGGTTTGGCGCAGGGTGTCGCGACGTGCGTTGGACGGAAAAGCCCAGTCCAGCTCATCGCAGCAAGCCTCTTGCGACAGCGCCAGCGCGACGTTGAGCAACAGCCCTCCGGCATTGGTATTGACCTCAATCAGCTGCGGGCCCTGGCTGCTGATATGAAAGTCGTACCCCATGCACACCCCCAGCGGCCCCAGGTTGTGTTGCGCCGAGGCATCCGCGCGCGACAAGGCTTGCCCTTGATAGCCGGGCAAGGCTGCAACACGCTCAATGGCGGCCACTGTGGCGCTGATCTGGCGCTGCATCTCTGTGGAGATGAACACCACCGTGCCAGAAAACAAATTGGGCCGGGTCTGCAAAATACCAGCCAGCATGCCTTTGAGCGTGGGGTCGCACTCAAGCTGCTCGCGCAAGCGTTCGGTGTTCAAGGTGCGGCAAAAACAGTCGCGGTTGAGCGCCTCGGCGGTGGTCATGGTGGGGGATGTGGATGGGATTGGGTTCATAGGTCTATGCGTCAATTTTGTCACGCCCGGTTTTTCTGTGAAACGCCCCGGGCATTGTGCAGGGGTGTTCGATGTCAAACCCGGTTCATTCCAAAGTTACCATTGCGCCATGAGCGACACCACATCCCCCATTGGCGCTGAACTGGCTGCGTTTGCGCTAACCCTGATCACGACACGCCAAAACATTCTGCCCAAGCGTCTGGCGGCGCCGGGGCCCAGCGTGGCGCAGGTTCAGGACATGTTTTTGGCCGCCGCCGCCGCACCCGACCACGGTGTGGTGATGCCGTGGCGTTTTGTGCTGGTGCCCGAGGATAAACGTGGCGTGCTGGCCGACGTGTTTGGCCAGGCCTTGCGCGAGCGTGATGCCAGCGCCACGCCAGAGCAGGTGGCGCAAGCGTGCGAGAAAGCCTTTCGTGCCCCGTTTCTGACCCTGGCCATTGCCCGTTTTGGGCCCTGCGAGCCCGACATTGATCCGCTGGAGCGCATGGTCTCGGTGGGTGCGGCGATTCAAAACTTTTTGCTTTGTGCGCATAGCATGGGTTTTGGCAGCAGCCTGACCAGTGGTCAGGCCATGCGCAGCAACGCTTTGCGACAGTTGTTTGACTTGACCGATGGTGAACAGGCCGTGTGTTGCATCAACGTGGGGACGGTCATCAAACGCAAACCGGCACGCTTGCGTCCTGCCGTTGCAGCGTTTGTCAGCAGCTTGTAGCCAGTTGCCCTGGCTGGCGGCAAAATAGCCCCATGCATACCGATACTGACGCTTCCCCCACCACCCATCGCTTGATTCCGTGCGACGACCCGCAGCGCGCCGCCCTGCACAATGAGGTGCACGCCCGGCCCTCGGCCCGCATCCGCCTGCCGGCGCTGATTGTGTACGTAGCCGTGCTCAACGAGGGCATCAGCCGTGAAACCGAGTGTGCGCATTTACGCCAGTTGCCGGGCCAGGCTGATTTGCCACTGGAGCGTCTGCAAGACAACTTCTTGCGTTTACGCCTGGATGGCTTCACGGTGAAGTGGGAGCGGCATACCGAATTTACCCGTTACTCGATTGTGCAAGCGCTGCCGGACGCTGCCGGGTTGGGGACTGCTGAACCTGATTTACTGACCGATCTGGTGTTGCCCGCAGCGTGGCTGGCACAGATTCCGGGGCGCACGGTGGCGGCGGTGCAATTGGTCATGTTGCATGCGCCGCTGGATGATGCCCAGGCCTTGATGGCGCAGGCCGTCACCTGGTTTGGTGGGCGCACCGTGGTGGCATCGCTCATGGGCAGCAACACCTTGCACAGCGCGCTGCCCGGCAGCGAACCCAGCAACCGCCACGGTTACGTTCACCCCCAGGGACATTCCTGGGCACTGACACAGTTCCGCCTGCAACCGGACGGTTTTGAGCGCATGCTGGTGATTGCCCCTGATGGCACCAGCCAGACCCGCGCTGGACGCATTGCCGCACGCTTGCTGGAGCTGGAAACCTACCGCCTGATGGCACTGCGTGGTTTGCCCGTAGCCAAGGCGCTGGGGCCGATGCTGGCGCAGTCTGAAGCGGCTTTGGTGCGCATCACCGCACAGCTGGAAAACAAGTCTGCGTCTGACCAGGAATTGCTTGACACCCTGGTGTCCTTGGCGGCCGGGGTGGAGCGCGCCACGGCCGAGAACAATTACCGCTTTTCAGCCACCCAGGCCTACCACAACCTGGTGGCGCAACGCATCGCCGAACTGCGCGAAAAAGCCATTCCAGGCACACAAACCATTGGTGAATTCATGCAACGGCGCTTGTCACCCGCCATCGCCACGGTGGTGGCCACCGGGCAGCGGCTGGCTTCTTTGTCGGAGCGCGTGGCGCGCACCAGCGACTTGTTGCGCACCCGGGTTGACATTGCCACTGAAGTGCAAAACCAGCAGTTGCTGGAAAAACTCACCCACGGGCAAGCCACGCAACTGCGCTTGCAAAGTACGGTGGAGGGTTTGTCGATTGCCGCCATCTCGTACTACGTGGTCAGCTTGCTGCTGTACGGTGGCAAGGCGCTCAAAGCGGCAGGCCTGCCGATCAACCCCGAAATGGCAGCCGGTGCCTTGGTGCCTGTGGTGTTGTGGGCGGTGTGGCGCACCACGCAGCGCATCCATGCAAGGCTGCATGTGGCGCATTGAGGTGTTGAAAAATATATAACAAATAGCCTTC
>JBGSRY010000562.1:0-1840 GCA_041737325.1 Rhodoferax sp.
GCCACCACCTCGTCCACCGGGCAAGGTGTCCACGGGTCTTGTGCGCCGGGACCGGTTTTGCGCGCCTTGCACACCAGTTGCGCAGCCGGGATGCCACCCATGTCAAAAATCTGCGTCCAGCGGTAGCTGAACCAGCCGTTGCGAATCACCAGCGTCTTCTTGCCGGTGGCAAATTGGCGCGCCACGGCTTCCATGCCAAACGTGCCGCTGCCGGGCACGAGCACGGCGGATTGGGCGTGGTAAACCTCTTTGAGAATGCGCGATATGTCAGTCATCACACCCTGGAAGCGCTTGGACATGTGGTTGAGCGCACGGTCGGTATAGACCACCGAAAACTCAAGCAGGCCGTCGGGGTCGATGTGGGGCAGCAGTCCGGGCATGGGGTGTCTCCTTGGATAGTGTGGGAAACAGCTTAGCATGGCAGCGAGTTCACGGGCGCACCCTTTTCAACCCAGCCGCAGCCCGTGCAGGCCTTGCGGCAGCGAAACAGGGGGTCGGGTGTTTCAAGGCTCTGCCGTTACGCGAACCGGTAGGTTGATTGCAGTCAGCAGCTTGTTGCCAGCGGCATTGACAAAACTGAGCTGCAATTGGTAAGAACCTGGCGTCAACTCAAGCAAGGTTTCTGTGTTGCCTTTCACCAGCCTTTGGGTCAAAAAAACCTCACCTGCCTTGCTTGCCATCAGTTCAAAATGCCCGGTACCTGCGACAGGGGTGTCGGCGGGTGCCACACCATATCCAACCACGCCAAAACCGATCACAGACAGCGCCGGCAAGACATCGTTTGCGTGGACATTTCGCAGGTAAACATGGGGCTCGGCCGAGTGTGGCTGCGTCATGTTATGGGCCAACCAGCGCGCGCAGGTCGGTGCATAGTTGTTGCTATCAATGACGGGTGCTGGGTCGGAGCGCTTTCCTTCTACGGTAAAGCTGATCTCGCGGCTGTACACAAAGTAGGGGCGGTGGTCATGGTCTGCAAAGAGCAGGCGCAGGGTGTGTTTGCCAGGTGCCAAGTCCAGCAACGCGCCGGTTTGTCCTTTGCCGAAATGCCGGTATTTGTCTGAAAACGGAATTTTTTCCAAATGTGATTTGGGCAGCGGGGTGTCGAGTAACACGTGGTGATGACCTGCCTTGGCATGTGCATTGCCAGCCGGAATGATGCCCATGCCGCGCACACCAAAATCCAGCCAGAACGGGGAAGGCACGGTGTCGCCGTCGCGCAAGTTGCCGACGCGCACCGTGGTCGGCTCACGCAGGTCGGCGCGGGTGCGCCAGACACTTGACTCAGCCCAACAGCGTTGGGTTAAAGCGGCCGCCGAGGTAGGTGCAGTTTGTGCGGCCACCGACACCAAGCTCAGGCAAGCCAGTAGCGCCATCCAGGCAGGTAGAAGATGCCTGCGCGATAGACCCCTTTGAGTCGATGCTTGCGGCACAGGTTGCGCGTTGCAGATAGGACTGTTCAAGTGATAAATAGGCATGGCAGACAGCTCTCTTGGGTAGGTGCAGGCCACCACTCTAACGCCCGGCGCAGGCACGCATCAGCCAGTCCTGAAAGACAGTCATGGCCAGCGGGGTATCGACTTGTTCGGGGCGCACCAGGTAGTAGCTGCGGGTGTTGGCCAGCGGGCGGTTGCACAGCACCACCAGCTCACCGCGCGCCAGCTCTTGCTCGATCAACAGCTCAGGCACCAGCGCCACGCCCAGGCCATGCAGGGCGGCAGCGGTGGTCATGGAAAACTGCTCAAAGCGCGCGCCGCTCAAGGCGTTGGGCGCGCTGATGCCCTGCGCGTCAAACCAGGCACGCCAGGCATCTGGGCGCGTGCTTTGCTGCAGCAGCGGCAGC
>JBGSRY010000584.1:0-5009 GCA_041737325.1 Rhodoferax sp.
CCTGCGCCTGAATCGGGGTCATGGACTCGTAACCCATCTCGGCCACAGCGCGGGCCAAGGGTGCGGCCAGTTGCAGCTGGGCAAAGGCCATGATGGGGGTCTCAGAAGTCAGTTCGTTGGAAATAGCGGGGGTCGATTCGGTCATTGAAGCTCGGGGTCAATTGCTATCAAGCCGATAGCTGGTGGTGCCCTGCGAGTCAGGGCTAAGTTTTGCTAGAGAGGTGCATTATCGTTGATTCACGTCTGCCAGCGGGAAATACCCATGGCGGGTCAAACATCGCAGCCAGTGTGTTTTGACTAGATATCGAGTAATATTGATTCACTGTTTTAAATTTACATGGTATGTTTGCCCGACTCTGCACCCACCGACTCCAACATTTGGCACAGCAATTTCCAGCTGTTTTGATATTGGGCGCACGCCAAGTCGGCAAGACCACTTTGGCGCGGCAAGCTTTTCCGACCTTCAACTACCATGACCTTGAAGATTCAGCCACCTACAACCTGTTCGCCGAAGACCCACGGTTTCAACTCGATGCCCGTGCCACCAGCACCGGCTTGATTCTGGACGAGGCGCAGCGCTTGCCGAGTTTGTTTGATGCCCTTCGTGGTGCTATTGATGCCAACCGCGAACACAGGGGGCGATATGTGATTCTGGGCTCTGCACAACCCGCTCTGGTGCGCCAGGTGGCAGAAAGTCTGGCTGGGCGTGTGGGTATCCTGGAACTCTCGCCACTGACCGTGACGGAAACCCAAACGGGGTCCCAACCCAGCACCGACTACCGACAAGTATGGCTTGCAGGCGGTTTTCCTGATGCGCTGGGTGCGTCCGCACGCGGCGGTCACTTCCGGGATTGGTGGGAAGCCTATTTGCGCACCTATGTGGAACGCGATCTGCCCACGCTGGGCATCAGCGCTGACCACATAGTGATGCGCAAACTGCTCACGATGCTGGCGCACGCCCAGGGCGGCCTGGCCAACCTCAACCAGTTGGGCGGTTCCCTGGGGCTGTCACAGCCAACCATCGCCCGCTACGTGAACATTCTGGAACAAAGTTTTCTGTTGCGACGCCTGCCGCCCTATTTCCGCAACATCGGTAAACGCCTGGTCAAAGCCCCCAAACTGTACTTGCGTGATACCGGCTTGCTGCATCACCTGCTCAACATTGATTCACTCAACGCGCTCGAGCGCCATCCGATACGAGGTGCCAGTTGGGAAACCTTTGTGCTGGAAGACGTGTTGCGCCGTGAAGCCGTGACCCATCCGCACAGTGTGGCGCATTTCTGGCGCACCGCAGGCGGGGCTGAGGTTGATGCCCTGCTGGAACGCGGCACACATTTGCATGCCCTGGAAATCAAAACCGCGCGGGCCAGTTCCCCCTACCTGACCCGCAGCCTGCGCGCCATCATGGATGACACCCATGCCCTCAGTGCCACCATCATCGACCAAGGCGCGGGGGTTGATCCACTGGCCGAACACGTCCAGCGGCGCGGTTTTGAAGCGGCTGTGGACTGGCTGCCAGAGGATGACTTGGCGTAAGGCTCAAGCCTTGGGCAGGGTCACGCCGCGCTGGCCCTGGTACTTGCCACCACGGTCTTTGTAGCTGGTTTCGCAGACTTCGTCGCTCTCAAAAAACAGCACCTGGGCGCAGCCCTCACCGGCATAAATTTTGGCTGGCAGCGGTGTCGTGTTGGAAAATTCAAGCGTCACATAACCTTCCCACTCGGGCTCGAACGGGGTCACGTTGACGATGATGCCGCAACGCGCATACGTGCTTTTACCCAGGCACACGGTCAGCACATTGCGCGGGATGCGGAAATATTCCACCGTGCGTGCCAACGCAAAACTGTTGGGCGGGATGATGCACACGTCGTCGTTGAAATCGACAAAGCTTTTTTCGTCAAAGTTCTTGGGGTCGACCACCGTGCTGTGGATGTTGGTGAACACCTTGAACTCGGGCGCGCAGCGAATGTCATAGCCGTAGCTGCTGGTGCCGTAACTGACAATTTTTTCACCAGCCGCGTTTTGCCGGATCTGGCCGGGCTCGAACGGCTCAATCATGCCGTGCTGCTCGGCCATGCGGCGAATCCATTTATCGCTTTTGATGCTCATGAAAACTCAACTCCTAAGTTGGCCGGATTGTAAGCAGTACGCCAACTGAACCTCGCTTTACTATTATTTAAATAGCTTATTACTCAATATTTAAAAGGGCTATAGGCCTAAATGGCTTGTGATATGAAAGTGCGTTCAATGAGCCGGTCATCACCCAGCACGATCATCGAAAACAACAGCTCGTCCAAGCTATCAGCCCGCCCCGTCTTGCGCGCCAGCAGCGGGGTGGCGTGCGGGTTGAGCACCACAAAGTCGGCCTCACAACCGGGCTGCAAGTTGCCCACCACACCCTCCAGCCCCAGAGCCTGCGCCGCGCCCACCGTGTGCTGCCACCACAGGTGCTGGGGCAACAGCGACAGGCCCGGCTTGATCTGCCCCACGCGGCCCACGGTGTAGGCGGCCAGCATGGTGTGAAACGGGCACAGGCTGGTGCCGCCGCCCACGTCACTGGCCAAACCGTAGACCATGCCCGCCTGGTCGGCACCGGCGTAATCAAAAAAACCACTGCCCAGAAACAGGTTGCTGGTCGGGCAGACGGCGGCGGCAGCCCCGGTTCGGCGCATCAGGGCACGGTCGGCAGCGTCCAAGTGGATGCAGTGCGCATAAATGGCACGCGCGCGCAACAGGCCAAAGTCGTCATAGGTGGACAGGTAGCTGCGTGAGGTTGGGAACAGTTCACGCGCCCAGGCGATCTCAGCCAAGTTTTCGGCCACATGCGATTGAATCCAGACCTGTGGGTAGCGCGCCGCCAGCTCACCCGCACCGCGCAACTGGGCCGCGCTGCTGGTGGGCGCAAAACGCGGCGTGATGGCGTAACCCAGCCGATCGACACCATGCCAGCGCTGAATCAGTTGTTCAGAGTCAATCAGGCTTTGCTCGGTGGCATCCACCCGGCCACCGGCTGCTTTTTGGTTCAGCAGCTCAGACGGCGCGTGGCGATCCATCAGACACAGCCCGGTGATCAACCGGAGCCGCTGCGCTTGCGCTTGGGCGAACAAGGCATCGACCGAGCACGGGTGCGAAGTGGCAAACGTCAACGCGGTGGTGACCCCGTTGCGCAACAATTCAGCTATAAAAAACGTAGCTGCTTGGGCACAATATTCAGGGGCTGCAAAGCGTTTTTCTTCAGGAAAAGTGTAATGTTCCAGCCACGGCAGCAAACCGTCAGCGGGCGAGCCAATGACATTCATCTGCGGGTAGTGGCTGTGCAGGTCCACAAAGCCCGGCGCAATGATGCGCCCCGGCCAGTGCGTCACGGGCAGGTGCGAAAAACGGGCCTGCAGCGCAGCGTACGACCCCACCGCCTGCACCACTTGCCGGCCTTGGTCGTTGGCTCCCACCACCAGCAAGCCATCCTCTTCCAACAGGGCCGCTTGGCCCGGCTGGCGTGCGGGGTCAAAACGAAGGATGGCGGCGCGGTAGGCTTTCATACGCACAAGCTCACTCAAAAGTTTCAAACACCTCTGCCAAACGCTGCTGCAGCGTCCGCTTGGCAGGTGCATCGATAAAACTGGCCTCAAAGCTATTGAAGGCCAACTGGTAAGCCTGCTGCGCGCTCAAATCCAGCGCGGCAAAGGTCTGGTTGAAGTTTTGATTCATGTAGCCGCCAAAATAGGCTGGGTCGTCGGAGTTGACCGTGGCCACCAGACCCGCGTCCAGCATGCGGCCCAGGTTGTGCGCCGCCAGGCTGGGAAACACGCGCAGCTTCAGGTTGGACAACGGGCAGACGGTGAGTGGTATCTGGTCATGCACCAAACGCGCCACCAGCGCGGCATCTTGCAGGGCTTGCACGCCGTGGTCGATACGCTCTACTTTCAACACGTCCAATGCGCTCCAGATGTAGGCCGGGGGGCCTTCTTCACCGGCGTGCGCCACCAGCCTGAACCCCAGGCTGCGCGCCTTGGCAAACACCTTGGCAAATTTTTCCGGCGGGTGTCCCAGCTCGCTCGAAGCCAGGCCAACACCAACCAATTTATCACGCAGCGGCAGCGCTTGTTCCAGTGCCTCAAACGCTTCAGCCTCTGGCAAATGACGCAAGAAACACAGGATCAGCCCCGTGCTGATGCCCCATTGCGCCTGGGCATCCACACAGGCCCGGTGCAAACCGTTGATCACCACCTCGGTGCTCAGGCCATGCCCGGTGTGGGTTTGGGTGTCAAAGAAAATCTCGGTGTGCAGCACGTTGTCTGTCACGGCGCGCTGCAGGTAAGCCCAAGCCATGTCGTAAAAGTCTTGCTCGGTTTTAAGCACCTGCGTGCCCTGGTGGTACACATCCAGAAATGCTTGCAGGTTGTTGAACACATAGGCGCGACGCAGCGACTCCACGTCAGCATAGGGCACGGCCAGCCCGTTGCGCCGGGCCAGCGCAAACATCAGTTCTGGCTCAAGTGAGCCTTCAATGTGGATATGCAGCTCGGCCTTGGGCATGCACTGCAGCAGCGCTGGCAAACGCCCGGGGGCAACAGGTTTGACTTTAAGCATGGCGTTGAAGCTTGGTATAAAAAAGCCGCCCGAAGGCGGCTTGGGGTTACGGCATCGGCGTGCTTATTTGGAGCCTGGCACCTTGCCCTCAACGCCCTTGACAAAGAAGCTCAAGCCACTGAGAAACTTGTCATCGGCCACCGTGTCCTTGGCCACTTGCACCTTACCGGTGTTGTCCGTAATAGGGCCCTTCCAGATCGCAAAGCTGCCGTCCGCCAAACCCTTTTTGACTTCTTCAACTTTGGCTTTGGTCTCGGCGGGCACGTCTTCGGCGATGGAGACGATGTCAATCGCGCCTTCTTTCACACCCCACCAGCTGTGGCCGCCGCCCTTCCAGGAACCATCCAGCGCTTCTTTGGTGGCCTTGATGTAGTACGGGCCCCAGTTGATGATGGAGGATGCCAAATGCGCTTTGGGAC
>JBGSRY010000380.1:0-7035 GCA_041737325.1 Rhodoferax sp.
CTTCAATGTCTGAAATGCCCTGACGGGTCTTGACAGCGGCCGCGCCCACATCCCAATCGACGGTGATGGAATCGACCTCATCGACGCTGGCCACCAGCCGCTGGTTGCGCAGAAAACCCAGCACAAGCAGCTCGGGGTGCGCTCCCAGCGTCATCAACGTGACCAGCTCGCGCTTGTCCACGTAAACGGTTAGCGCACGCTCGGCAGGGATGGAAACGGTATCGGACTCGCCAAACTCGTTGACGACGGTTACCGCGCGCGTCAGAGGCGCGCGTGCTTGGGTCAGACGCGGCAGCAAAATGCTCAGGGCTTCTTCACGGCTGCTACAGCTGCAGGAGCAGCTGGTGCAGCAGCAACGGGGGCTACAGGCGCATTTGGCGTATAGACAAAAGGACCGGGGTCAGCACAGGCACCCGCTGGAGCGGCCGCAGGCGCTGCACTTTTGGCTGGTGCCTTGGCCGCTTTGGGTTCAGGCACTTTTTTGTAATGCGCCACCACTTTGTCTTGCGCTTTGCACAACTGAAAGGCCGCGACCTTGCCAGACCAGGCTGTTTTGGCAGCGGCTGCGGCCGCTTTGGCCTTGGCCTCATCGGACGGTGCAGGCAGCTTGGCCGAAACCGCAGACCCCAGCAAAGCCAGGGCGGCGGTGACACACAGGGTTTTGATGTTTGTTTTCATATGAAGGTTCTCCTGCCGGGTTTTATACCTGAACCGGCTTGGTGGCTGCCGCCGCGCTGACACCGGGTGTGCGCTGGGCAGAAATTTTGCCGGCCTTGATGTCGTCAAACCAAAGCTTGTGGTGTTGCTCGGCCCAGGTCTCGTCCACATAGCCGGTTTTCATGCCTTCATACGAGCCCTTGGTGCCCGCTGTGCCCATGTAAATGTGGCCCATGGTTACCACCAGCATCAGCAGGTTGGACACTGAATGCACCATGTGAATGACTTGCATGGTGGCGCGGTCGTAGGTGATGCCTGGCAGCAGTTTGTCCATGGCCAGGCCAGACACCACCACCGCAATCCCCAACGTGAACACGCCAACCCAGAAGACAGTTTTTTCACCCGCGTTGTAGCGCGCCGAAGGCACTTCATGGCCACTCAAAATACCGCCGCCTTTGAGCAGCCAGCCAATATCCTCCTTGACCGGCAGGTTGTCGCGGATGAACACCACAATCACCACCGCCAGTGACACGGCAAACAGCGGCCCGGCAAAGTTGTGCAAGTTTTTCATCACGTAAGTGAGCCAGCCAAACAGGGTCGTACCCATGATGGGCAGCAGAAAAAATTTGCCAAACGCAATTGTCAGCCCCGACACCGCCAGCGTCATGAACGCGCCCACATTGGCCCAGTGTGCCGCGCGCTCGAGCGCCGAAAAGCGCTCAATCAGGCGACCCGTGGGTTGCTCTTTGACCTTGAGCGGTCCAATGGTGAAGTGAAACATGCCAATGGCCAGGGCAACGATCAGCAACAGCGAACCGCCATAGGGTATGAGCCAGTTGTTGCGCACCTGCCGCCAGGCTTCACCGGCGTTGGTGACGCGCGAACCAGGGTACTGAACAAAGGGCTGAATCAACACCCCGGCCTCGGGCGCTTGGGTCACCGGCAGGCTGCTGTAGCCTGCCACCCCGGAGCCCACTTGCCGCCACATCGGCGCGTTGTTGCCAGGCTGCACCTGGGCACGCTCGCCATTGGTTTGCGTGCCGTAACCAGGCTGGGTGCTGGCATCGGGTTTGACATCGGCAATGTTCTGGCTCTGGATGCCCGGCATGGCCGCTACCGGTGCAACCGGTGCAGCCACCGGCGCAGTTTGCGCCCACACGCCACCCGCACACAACAACAGCGCGCAGGCCATGGACGCGGTTTTTGAAAAGGCTTTATTCATGCGGCCTCCGGGTCAGTTCATGCGGGTGTAGTCGTTCATGCCGTACTGCGCGCGCGCTTTTTGGTGCGACTCCCAACTGGCTTTGTCGCCCGCTTTCCAGTCTGGATTGACAAATGACTTGCCTGTGCCCGCATAAGCTGGCGCATCATGTTTGTTGGTTTCCAGGGCTTGCGGTTTTTCACCGCATGCGACCAGCCCAACGGCCAGCAGCAGGATGGAAAAAAGTGCTTTCATGACTTGGCTCCTTCGGCAGCGGGTTGACCGGCTTGTTTAGAGCCGTAGGCGGTACCCCAGCCCCACACTTCAGCGCCCTTGCCACGGCGCAACACGCGGTTGCGGAAGATGTCTGCCACCACGTCGCCATCACCGGCAAGCAGCGCTTTGGTGGAGCACATTTCGGCGCAGGCCGGCAACTTGCCTTCGGCCAGACGGTTGCGGCCGTATTTTTCAAATTCGGCCTGGCTGCCGTTTTCTTCCGGGCCACCGGCGCAGAAGGTGCACTTGTCCATCTTGCCGCGCACACCAAACGTGCCCTGGCTGGGGAACTGTGGCGCGCCAAACGGGCAGGCATAAGAACAGTAGCCGCAGCCAATGCACACGTCCTTGTCGTGCAGCACCACGCCTTCGTCGGTGCGGTAAAAGCAGTTGACCGGGCACACCGCCATGCAAGGCGCATCACTGCAGTGCATGCAGGCCACCGAGATGGATTTTTCACCCGGCACACCGTCGTTGAGTGTGACCACACGGCGGCGGTTCACGCCCCAGGGGACTTCGTGCTCGTTTTTGCAAGCGGTGACACAACCGTTGCATTCAATACAGCGCTCTGCGTCGCAGACAAATTTCATTCTTGCCATGAGGTTCTCCTTAAGCGCGTTCGATGTTGCAGACGGTTGTCTTGGTTTCTTGCATCATGGTCACGCTGTCGTAACCGTAGGTGGTGCTGGTGTTGATGGCCTCGCCACGCACCACTGGTGCTGCACCAGCCGGGTAATAGGCCAGCATGTCAGCGCCCTGCCAGCGCCCCGAAAAGTGGAACGGCATGAACACGGTGTCTGGCCCCACACGCGGAGTCACCAGCGCCTGCACGTTCAGCCGTGCACCCGTTGGGGTCGAGACCCAGGCACGCTCGCCGTTGCGGATGCCCTTCTCGGCGGCCACCTTGGGGTTGATCTCGATAAACATCTCTTGTTGCAACTCGGCCAACCAAGGGTTGGAGCGGGTTTCTTCACCGCCACCTTCGTACTCGGTCAAACGGCCAGAGGTCATGATGAACGGGAACTTCTCGTGCACCTTGTCGGCCACGGCCTTGTCCTGAATCGTCTTGTACAGCGTGGGCAAGCGCCAGAACGCTTTTTTGTCGTCGTGTGTGGGGTACTTGGCCACCAGATCAGGGCGAATGCCGTACAGCGGTTCGCGGTGTTTGGGAATGGCATCGGGAAAGTTCCAGACCACGGCACGCGCCTTGGCGTTGCCAAACACATGGCAACCGTGCACCTTGAGCACCACACGCTGGATGCCTCCCGAGAGGTCGGTCTTCCAGTTCTTGCCCTCGGCGGCTTTTTGCTCGGCCTCGGTCAAGTCAGCCCACCAGCCCAGTTTTTTGAGCAGCACGTGGTCAAACTCGGGGTAGCCGGTGGTGATTTCTGCACCCAACGAATGGGAACCGTCTTCAGCCAGCAAATTCACACCGTCTTTTTCCACACCAAAATTGGCGCGGAAGTTGCCGCCGCCGTCCAGCACGTGTTTGCTGGTGTCGTACAGGTTGGGCGAGCCAGGGTGCTTGAGCTCGGGCGTGCCATAGCATGGCCAAGGCAGGCCAAAGTAGTCACCGGTCATGTCGTAGCCGGTTTCCTTGTCCTTGACCGTGCCTTTGCACTTGAGGGTTTTGACATCAAACGCACCCATGTTGCGCATGTGTGCTTTGAGGCGTTGCGGGCTTTGGCCGGTGTAGCCAATGGTCCAGGTGGCGGTGTTGATTTCGCTCAAAATGCTCTCAGGCGTGGGCTCATCCATGCCGTGCACTTTTTGCATTTTGTAATTGACCGATAGCTCTTTGCCAAAGCCCAGCTTGTCGGCAAACTGCTGCATGATCATGTGGTCTGAGCGGCTTTCCCACAGCGGCTCGATCACTTTTTCACGCCACTGAAGGGAACGGTTGGAGGCGGTGACCGAGCCACTGGTTTCAAACTGCGTGCAGGCGGGCAGCAGGTACACCGCCCGGTTGGGGTTCAGGTCTTCAGGCTTGCCGGGCATGGCCGCCATGGCAGCCGTGGCTGATGGGTAGGGGTCGACCACCACCAACAAGTCCAGCTTGTCCATGGCGCGTTTCATCTCCAGGCCACGGGTTTGCGAGTTGGGGGAATGGCCCCAGTAAAACACGCCACGCAGGTTGCTGTCCTGATCGATCAGCTCGTTCTTTTCCAGTACGCCGTCAATCCATCGCGAGACGGTGATGCCGGGTTTGGTCATCATGGCGGGCGAGGCAAATTGCTTGGCAATCCACTCGTAATCGACTCCCCAAACCTTGGCGTAATGTTTCCACGAACCGGCTGCAATGCCGTAGTAACCGGGCAGTGAATCCGGGTTGGGGCCGACGTCAGTCGCGCCCTGCACGTTGTCGTGACCGCGGAAGATGTTGGTGCCGCCACCGCTCTTGCCCACGTTGCCCAACGCCAACTGCAAGATGCACGAGGCGCGCACCATGGCGTTGCCGATGCTGTGCTGGGTTTGGCCCATGCACCACACCAGCGTGCTGGGACGGTTCTCACTCATCATCTTGGCAACCTTGAAGACTTGTTCTTCTTTGACACCGCAGACTTCTTCGACCTTGTCCGGGGTCCAGTTGGCCATCACGTCGTCACGCACCTTGTCCATGCCATAAACGCGGTCATTGATGTACTGCTTGTCTTCCCAACCGTTCTTGAACACGTGGTGCAGCACGCCAAACAAAAAGGCTATGTCAGAGCCCGAGCGGATACGCACGTATTCGTCGGCCTTGGCGGCGGTACGGGTAAAACGCGGGTCCACCACAATCATCTTGGTGCCGGTTTCTTTGGCGTGCAGCATGTGCAGCAGGCTCACCGGGTGCGCTTCGGCGGCGTTGGAGCCGATATACAACGCGCACTTGCTGTTTTGCATGTCGTTGTACGAATTGGTCATGGCCCCATAACCCCAGGTATTGGCCACACCGGCCACCGTGGTGCTGTGGCAAATGCGCGCCTGGTGGTCGCAGTTGTTGGTGCCCCAGAAACTGACAAACTTGCGCATCAGGTACGACTGCTCGTTGTTGTGCTTGCTGGACCCGATGAAATACACGCTGTCGGGGCCGCTGGCCTTTTTGAGCTCTTGCATTTTGGCCGTGATCTCATTCAAGGCCGTGTCCCAGCTGATGCGCTGGTACTTCCCATCCACCAGTTTCATGGGGTAGCGCAGGCGGAATTCACCATGACCGTGCTCACGCAGTGCCGCACCTTTGGCGCAATGCGCACCCAAATTAATGGGCGAATCAAACACCGGCTCCTGGCGCACCCAGACACCGTTTTCCACCACCGCATCCACCGCACAGCCGACCGAGCAGTGCGTGCACACGGTGCGCTTGACTTCAATCTTGCCCTCACCCACCGCAACATGGCCGGTGGCAGCGTGGGTCTTTTTGACCAGCGTGAGCTGCGAAGCTGCCAGCCCCACGCCAACGCCCAAGCCCGAGCGACGCAAAAACGCACGGCGATCCATGGTGGGTAGCGCCTGGCTCAAGCCGCGACGCAGGCTGTGCACAAAGGGCGTGTGCACCGCAACGCCCGCTGAAGCTGATTTTTTGGTTAGCAACATATCCGTCTCCGAAAAAAACTTGATCCTTTGCGGGTCAGACCACTCGCGAAGCGACGTGCTCTGACCCCAACCATTTAAACCTTGCGGGTCAGGCCACTCGCGAAGCGACGTGCTCTGACACCAACTGATTAAATTAGACGAGCGCCGTTTTGTAATAGTGTTTGACGTGCTCGCTCAGGGCATAGCCACCCCCCTTTTCAGGCTTGGGCAATGGCTGGGGTGCTGCCGCTTGCTGCACCGATGTCACCCCGGGCATGACGCTGACTGCGGCGGCGAGCGCACCGGCTGTGCCGACACCGGCAAACAGCGTGCGACGGGACAATTTGGAGGGGGATGAAGGCATGAGATATCTCCTCTGGTGTACTGCTTATGAACTCAAAATCATATCTGATCCGGATCGAATCTAACCATTCACCATCGATCCCGCAAGTGGACAAACCCCATAGACCGTTGACCTGTGCACACCAGCCACACACCAGGGCAGCATGTGCGTACGACGCAAGAAAAATACAAAGCACAAAAAGTGCCATCAAGGCCGATGCAGCTTTTTCAGCAGACAAAGGCCACGCTTGCCACTGCAAAACTGAAGACCAGGCCTAGTAACACAGGCACACATGCGTCAATCTGCCCATGCTCTTTGCGACAAGTTGTCGCACACACGGGAAAAAAACCAGCGTATCCGAGGTTCACCGCACCCGCGGTCGCGCCATTCATTCAACGCAAAATATTTTTACCTGACTGTTTTTGTCGGGTCTATCGCTAGAATTTCAGACGCTTATGCCCACCCCAACCGAAATCTTCACATCCCCCAGCAAGCCACTGGAAGGCTGGCCCGATTGGTCGATTCTGATCGTTGACGACGAGCCCGGCATGCGCAACTTTCTGGTCAAAATCCTGGTACCACGCTGCCATGCCGTGCATGCTGTGGGTAGTGCCGAAGAAGGTGCGCAATGGGTGTTGCAACAGCACGTGGATCTGATCGTGCTCGACATTGCCTTGCCCGGTCAAAACGGCGTGGCCTGGCTGAAAATCCTGCGTGAGCAGGGCTACCGTGGCAGCGTGATTCTGATCACGGCCTTTGCAGACCTGGAAACAGCCATTGAGGCCCTGCGCGCGGGCGCATCGGACTTCATCCTGAAACCGTTTCGGGTACCACAAATTCTCAACGCTATCAAACATTGTTTTGACAACGCCCGCCTGGCACGAGAGAACTTTGTGCTCAAACACACGCTGTCACGCCAGGCCGACACCAGCATCAAACTGATCGGGCAATCCGCCCCCATGCAGGACTTGCGCGCCAGTTTGCCGCGTGTGGCGCAAGTGGACAG
>JBGSRY010000630.1:0-1683 GCA_041737325.1 Rhodoferax sp.
TGTGGGTCGGCTGGTTTGGCTTCAACGCTGGTTCTGCCCTGGAAGCCAACGGCTTTGCGGCACTGGCATTCATCAACACCTTTGGTGCTACGGCAGCGGCCATCCTGGCCTGGTGCATCGGTGAAACGCTGATGCGCGGCAAAGCTTCCATGCTGGGCGCGGCCTCCGGTTGTGTGGCGGGTTTGGTGGCGATCACCCCGGCTGCTGGCAACGTGGGCATTGGCGGTGCGCTGGTCATCGGCTTCCTGTCTGGCTTTGCCGGTTTGTGGGGCGTGAACGGTCTGAAGAAACTGTTGGGCGCAGACGACTCGCTGGATGTGTTTGGCGTGCACGGTGTCTGCGGCATTTTGGGCGCTATCCTGACCGGCGTGTTCAACAGCCCGGCTCTGGGCGGCCCCGGTTATGTGGCCGATTGGGTCACGGCCAGCATGGTGACTTCTGCAGATTACTCGATTGCCGCCCAAGTCTGGGTGCAAACCAAGGCGGTGTTGACCACCGTGATCTGGTCAGGCGTGGTGTCCTTTGTGGCTTACAAGATTGTTGACCTGACGATTGGTCTGCGTGTGTCTGAAGAGCACGAACGCGAAGGTCTGGATGTCACATCACACGGCGAGACGGCCTACAGCCGTTAATCAGGGGGAAAGGCGGCCAACACCCAGGGTGTGCCGCCAAGCAGCAACCCACCCAGCCTCGGCTGCGGTGGGTTTTTTTGTGCCCAGGCTGCCGCAATCGTCACACTGAAACCACGCATTGCTATTAAATATGAAGCGCAAAGTGCTTATAAAATCAGGGCAGTATCACCCTTTCTTGCACATGCATCATGACCTTCCCAAACGCCTTTGAAAACCTGAATGTGGTCTCCCAGCAAGCCCTGCTGCCGCCCAGTGCGCTGCATGATGCCGTGCCTGCCAGCGAACGCGCCACCCGCACCGTAAGCGCGGCCCGGGCCACCGTGGCCAACATCCTCAAGGGTCAGGATCAGCGTTTGCTGGTGGTGGTGGGGCCGTGCTCGATTCACGACATTGCCGCTGCCATGGACTACGCCCAAAAGCTCAAAGCCCTGGCAGAAGAACTTCAAGACCAGCTGTTCATCGTGATGCGGGTTTACTTTGAAAAACCCCGCACCACCGTGGGCTGGAAAGGCCTGATCAACGACCCGCGCATGGACGACACCTTTCACATTGAAGAAGGCCTGCACATCGCCCGCAAGCTGCTGGTTGATTTGAACGACATGGGCCTGCCCTGCGGCACCGAGGCGCTGGACCCGATCACGCCGCAGTACCTGGGCGACCTGATTGCTTGGAGCGCCATTGGCGCGCGCACCACCGAGAGCCAGACGCATCGTGAAATGGCCAGTGGCTTGTCCAGCCCGGTGGGGTTCAAGAACGGCACTGATGGCAGTCTTGAAGTGGCCATCAACGCCATGCTGTCGGCCGCACAACCGCACACCTTTTTGGGCATCAATGGCGATGGTCAGGTGGCCTTGACGCAAACCCGTGGCAACGCCTTTGGCCACCTGATTTTGCGCGGCGGCAGCCAACCCAATTACGACTCGGTGGCGGTGGCCGAAGCGCAAACCGAGCTGACCCGGGCAAAGCTCCCGGTCAACATTGTGGTGGACTGCAGCCATGGCAACTCACGTAAAAACCACGCCTTGCAAAGCCTGGTGCTGAAAGATGTGGT
>JBGSRY010000037.1:0-2046 GCA_041737325.1 Rhodoferax sp.
GAGGATGCCAAATGCGCTTTGGGACCGTAGGCGGTCATGTCGGAATCCCAGCCAAAGGCGCGTTTGCCCTTGGCTTCGGCGGTTTTCAGCACCGCTGGGGAGTCGGTGTTCTGGAACAGCACGTCGGCACCACCATTGATCAGGCTGGTGGCGGCTTCGGTTTCTTTCGGTGGGTCAAACCAGCCGTTCACCCAAACCACTTTGGTCTTGATTTTGGGGTTGCTGGACTGCGCACCAAGTGTGAAGGCATTGATGTTACGCACCACTTCAGGGATTGGAATCGAGGCCACCACACCCAGCGTTTTGCTCTTGGTCATGGCACCGGCAATCACACCCGCCATGTACGCCCCCTCATAGGTGCGGCTGTCATAGGTGCGCATGTTGTCGGCTTGCTTGTAGCCGGTGGCGTGCTCAAACTTGACACCGGCGTTGTCTGCGGCCACTTTCAGCATCGGTTCCATGTAGCCAAAGGTGGTGCCAAAAATCAGCTTGTTGCCCTGCCCGGCCATGTCGCGCAGCACGCGCTCGGCATCGGCGGATTCGGGCACGTTTTCAACAAACGAGGTGGCAATTTTGTCGCCAAATTCTTTCTCAAGTGCCTTGCGGCCGTTGTCATGCGCAAAGGTCCAGCCACCGTCACCCACCGGGCCAACGTAGGCAAAGGCAATCTTCAAAGGCTCCGCCTTGGGCGCAGGTGCCGAGGCTACCGGCGCGGGTGCGGGTGCTGCAGCGGGTTCTTCTTTTTTGCCACAGCCCACCAGCGCGGCGGCAGAGGCCACAGCGGTCAAGGCTGCCACTCTGAGCAGGGAACGTTTTTGCAAATCTGTCATGTCAATTCCTTATCAATGAACGGGTTGGACAACGGAGAAAATTGGATTATGAACCTGATCAACCCTCAGGCTCCCGGGTAAAAAGACTTGCCCAAACTGGCCGGCATGTTGATGCGAATCCACTGCGGGTTGCGCGAAATCAAGGCCAGCACCACGATGGTGGCCAGATACGGCAACATGCTCAAAAACTGGCTCGGCAGTTCAACCCCGATGCCTTGCAAGTGGAACTGCAACATGGTCACGCCACCAAACAAATATGCACCAAGCAAAACACGTGCCGGACGCCAGGTGGCAAACGTGGTGAGTGCCAGCGCAATCCAGCCCTTGCCCGACACCATGCCTTCAACCCACAGCGGCGTGTAGATGATGGACAGGTAAGCCCCCGCCAGGCCACACAGCGCGCCGCCCGCCACCACCGCAGCCAGACGGATGCGCCGCACCGGATAGCCCAGCGCATGCGCAGATTCGGGGCTTTCGCCCACGCTGCGCAGCACCAGCCCGGCACGGGTGCGGTACAGAAACCACATCAAGGCCAGCGCCACGCCCACCGTCAGGTAGACCAGCGGGTGGTGGCGAAACAAGGCCGGGCCGAGCCAGGGGATGTCGGTCAAAAACGGAATCGCAAAGCTTGGCCGTTCAGAAATTTTGGCTTGCACAAAACCCGTGCCCACAAAGGCCGAAAACCCGCTGCCAAACAGCGTCAGCGCCAGGCCGGTGGCGTACTGGTTGGTGTTGAGCCAGATCACCAGCACGCCGAGCACCGCGGCCAGCAGCGCCCCCATGCACATGCCGGCCAAAAAACCCATCACGTCACTGCCGGTGGTGACCACCGTGGCGTAACCGGCAATGGCTGCGCACAGCATCATGCCCTCGGCCCCAAGGTTGACGATGCCTACCTTTTCATTGATCAACAGCCCCAGCGATGCCAGCGCCAGCACCGTACCGGCATTGAGCGTGGCCGCCAACAGCAGTGCGTAGGATTCCATCATGTGCCCCGTTTCTTCAACCACACCAGGCGGTAATTGACCAGCGTGTCACAGGCCAGAAAACAAAACAGCAGCAGGCCCTGAAACACCCCGGTGAGCGACTTGGTGAGCCCCAGGCGCGACTGCGCCAACTCACCCCCAATGTAAAACATGCTCATCAACAGGGCTGAAAACACCATGCCCACCGGGTGCAAACGCCCGACAAAGGCCACGATGATGGCGGCAAAGCC
>JBGSRY010000049.1:0-2389 GCA_041737325.1 Rhodoferax sp.
GTGTGCTTTTGCCCGAGCCGTTGGGGCCCATCACGGCAGTCAGTGCGCCTGCCACAAACTGGCCGCTGATGTGGTGCAGGGCAGGGTGTTGGCGGTAGCTGACCGTGAGGTTGTCAATGCTTACCACCAGGCCACTCCAACATTTGCCCACCACACCGCCAACCAAAGTGCCAGCACCACGGGCAGCACGCTGGCCACGCGCAACCATGCGGGCCAGGCCAGCACGCTGCGGTCAAGGCCTGCGTCGTCATGGCGCTGGCCGGCCAAATCAGTGGGGTGATCAGGTGCGTGGCGGTGTGCGGTGTGCGCTTGCATGGCGTTTGAAGGCGGTGGCGCGACCGGTGTGGTTGGGGTCATGGAAGCGTGTGGAAAGGGTGAGGTTGGTGCAATAATGCAACTGAATTGCGGTATAGTTTATCGCAACTCAATTGCATTATTGAGTTGCGCCACCTGAAATTTTTGTTTTGTTAAACCGCCATGCCCGCCCAACCCCGCACTAAAACACCTGACCCGATTGATGTTCTGTTGTCAGCACACGGCTTGCGCTGCACGTCGGCCGCGCGGCGCGTGCTGGGCTGGCTGCTGGCGCACCCCGACACCAGCTATACCCACGCCCAGTTGCAAACCGCGTTGCAAGCCAGTGCTGTGGCGGGCGCTGAAGGGGCGGCGCTTGACCGTGTCACCCTGTACCGTCTGATTGACCGCCTGACGCAAGTGGGGCTGCTGCTGTGCCGGGTGGATGCGCAGCGTGTGCGCCGTTACCAGGCCATGCCCGCCAGCGTGCACGCGCTGCCGCACTTTGAGTGCCAAAGTTGCCACCGCGACAGCCCCCTGCTGGGCACGCTGCAAGGCAATGCGCTGGATCTGGAAGTGGCCGCGCAAAGCGCCTTGCAAGCCCTGCAAGCGCTGGGTTACCAGGGGCTGAGCCTTGATTTGGCCGTGCGCGGCGTGTGTGCCGACTGTGCCTCGGGCTGTGGCAAATCCACTCAATTACTGTAGTAAAAAAGACATCTAGCCCATGTGTTTATTGTGTGAACAGCTATTTAAATCATAGTAATTAACAAGCCAAAAAACGCGCATCTTTGCCTCTACACGCCGTTTGATTGCGTCACTTCAGGGCTAGACTTGAAAAAACCATAGAAAGCACCACGCATGACCCCAGAGCAATTCATCGCCACCTGGCAAAACAACGCCAGCACCGAAAAATCAGGGGCGCAGTCGCACTTCAATGATTTGTGTGAGTTGCTCGGTGTGGACAAACCGCGTGACCCAGACAATTACTGCTTTGAGCGTGGGGCGCAAAAATCAGGCGGCGGCGATGGGTGGGCTGATGTCTGGAAACGTGGCTGCTTTGGATGGGAAAACAAAAAACCCGGCGCAGACCTGGACCGTGCCCTGAAGCAACTCACCGACTACGCCCTCAAGCTTGACAGCCCGCCGCTGCTGGTGGTGTGTGACCGCCTTCGCATCATCATTCACACGGCCTTCACTGGCTACCCGGACGAGCCCCGAGAAATCAAGATTCATGAACTCGCCGACCCCGCCAAGCGGCAACTTCTTCAATGGGTGTTTACCGACCCCGAGAAACTTCGTCCCCTCAAAAGCACCAAAGCCATCACCGAGCTGGCTGCTGGCAGGTTTGCGGATATTGCCAACGCCATCCGGGCACGCGGCGCAGACGGGCAAGAAGTAGCGCATTTTTTGGTGCAGTGTCTGTTTTGCATGTTTGCGGAAGACCAAGGACTGTTGCCTGGTAAATCGTTTACCGATCTGCTCAACACAGTCGCCTCAGACCCGGCCCGCGCTGCCAGCCGCCTCACCGCCCTGTTTGAGACCATGCATCAGGGGGGTGACTATGGCAACTTGGTGATTGAATTCTTCAATGGCGGGTTGTTCAAAACTGTCAAAGTACCCGCACTTGAGAAGGTTGACCTCAAAGCCCTGCACCAAGCCGCCGCCGAGATGGACTGGCGCTCCATCGACCCCACTATTTTTGGCACCCTGTTTGAACATGGCCTTGACCCCACCGCCCGTTCCCAGCTTGGCGCAAACTACACCGACACCGCCACCATTGCAAAAATCATCACCCCGCTGATCACCGATCCGCTGCTGGCTGAATGGGAAAGCGTCAAACCAGTGCTGGAGGCAGGCAAAGGCAAGGGCAAAACCGTTGCCGCATTCAAAAACGCAAAGGCTGCGTACCAGGGTTTTTTGTTGCGCCTGAACACCTTTCGCGTACTGGACCCGGCGTGTGGGTCTGGCAATTTTCTGTACCTGTCCCTCAAAGCCCTGCGCGACATTGAAAAGCTGGCCGCCGTCGAAGCCCGTGATTTGGGCATGGCCTCAGAGCTGTCGATGCAGACCGGCCCGCACAACATCCTGGGCCTTG
>JBGSRY010000096.1:0-2968 GCA_041737325.1 Rhodoferax sp.
CAAGGCCACCAGCAGCAAGATAGAGCCCAGACTGATGCCGGAAAACAGCGCGCCCAGCTTGTCGCCCCAGGCCAGCGCAGACTCCACCTGGCGCAGCGCCGCACCCAGGGCGGCTTTGACTTCTGAATCGGGCTCTTGCTCCAGCCGCGCCAACAGCATGGTTTTGGTGTTGGCCTGGCCGCTGGTTGCCAGCAGTTTGGTGGCCTCGATACGCTTGGCTTTGTCGCCGCTGTTGAGCAAGGCTGCAGCACGCACCATGCCCAGTTGGTCTTTGATGGCGGCGTTTTGCTCAGTGGCTAAGGCTTTTTCGATCAGCGGCAGTTTGGTTTCATCGGCATCACTTTGCAGTTGTTTCACGGCGGCAGCGCGTACCGCGTCGTCTTTGGAAAACAGCTTGAGTGCGGCCAGGGCTGAGTCAATTGCACCGCGCATGCGGTTGTTGTTGATCACGTCTTCGGCATCGTCAGGCAGGGTGACTTCGGCCTGTGTGACGGCATCGACCACCTTGTCACCCTGAATCACCAGAATCTTGTCACCCGCCACCTTGACGGCATCGTCCGACAAGGCCTGCAAAAACGCCGCCGTTTTGTCGTCGGCTGTCAGCATGGCTTTGGTCAGCGCTGCCACGCGGTTGTCCGTCTCACCAACGGTCATGCCCTTGACCTCATCAGCCGTCAAGGCGTGAACCTGGGTCGCGAGCAGTAGGGCAGCAATGGCTAAGTAATGTCGCATGGATTCTTGGCTTGGTTTCTATTGGTCAAAGACCTTGAGGCAGAGGTGCAAGAGTCGCTGATACTGGGGTGGATGGTGTAGCGAAATAAAGGAGGAGCCCGCACGAGCGAGCGGGGGACATTCGCGGAACCATCCGCCCCGGTGTCAGTGGCGGCCGCGGTCGTGGAAAGGAAGGAATTGGGTACCCCAGACTTTGGTTCACCACCATCCTTGGCAGACTCAGGACGACGTGGTACTCAGCTCCGCGGCTGTCCCCCGGCCTTCGGCCTCCTCCTTGATGCCGCTGCGCTAAGCACCGCGCCGTCCTGAGTTGATACGCACTTCAGGTCTGACGCGGCACGCAACTAATCACCCGTTATTTCTTGGCTGGCTCGTCGGGCTTGCCGGCATTGCCTTCGATGTACGGGCTCCACGGCTTGGCCTTAACCGGGCCTGGGGTCTTCCAGACCACGTTGAACTGGCCGTCAGCCTTAATTTCGCCAATGAACACGCTCTTGTGCAGGTGGTGGTTCTTCTCGTCCATCTTGCTCATGATGCCGCTGGGTGCCTTGAAGGTTTGACCAGCCATGGCGACGATGACCTTGTCGACATTGGTGCTCTTGGCTTTTTCTACCGCTTGTTTCCACATGTTGATGCCGATGTACGTGGCTTCCATCGGGTCGTTGGTCAAAGCCTTGTCTTTGTGACCGGCAATGCCCTTGGCCTTGGCATAGGCTGTCCACTTTTTGATGAACTCGGTATTGGTTGGGTTCTTGATGGACTGGAAGTAGTTCCAGGCCGCCAGGTGACCGACCAGCGGCTTGGTGTCCACACCGCGCAGCTCTTCTTCACCCACGCTGAAGGCCACCACCGGCACGTCCTTGGCCTTCAGGCCCGCATTGCCGAGTTCTTTGTAAAACGGCACGTTGGAGTCACCATTGATGGTTGACACCACGGCAGTTTTGCCACCGGCGCTGAACTTCTTGATGTCAGCCACGATGGTTTGGTAATCGCTGTGGCCAAACGGGGTGTATTTTTCGTCAATATCCTTGTCCGCCACGCCCTTGGATTTGAGGTAGGCGCGCAAAATTTTGTTGGTGGTGCGGGGGTAGACGTAGTCCGTGCCCAGCAAGACCCAGCGCTTGGCACCGCCGCCGTCTTTGCTCATCAAATAGTCCACGGCGGGAATGGCTTGCTGGTTAGGCGCGGCACCGGTGTAGAACACGTTTTTGGAAAGCTCTTCACCTTCATACTGCACTGGGTAGAACAGCAGGCCGTTCATTTCTTCGACCACGGGCAGCACCGACTTGCGGCTCACGCTGGTCCAGCAACCAAAGATCACATCGACCTTGTCTTGGCCGAGCAACTGCTTGGTTTTTTCAGCAAACAGTGGCCAATTGGAAGCCGGGTCAACCACCACGGGCTCGAGCTTTTTGCCGAGCAAACCGCCCTTGGCGTTGATCTCGTCAATGGCCATCAGCACGGTGTCTTTCAACACAGTCTCGGAAATGGCCATGGTGCCAGACAAGCTGTGCAAAATGCCGACCTTGATGGTGTCAGCGGCGTAGGACGGAAGTGCCGACAGGGTGGTCAATGCGATGGCGGCGGTGAGCGTCTTAAGGGTGAAGCGGCGGGAACTGAAGCTTGGCATGGAAAACTCCGATAGGTGGGTGGATGAACATCGCGCTGCGTTGATGCGATGCCTTGACTGTAGAAAGCGCCGCCCGATTGGGAAATACGCCATGTGGCGTATCCGCACAAACGCTACAGCCCCTGTGTATCCGAGGTGGCGGCCCGTTCAGCTTGTTCCCGGGCTTTGATGGCGCGCCGACGTGCCGGTGCACCCATCAGGTACACCACCAGTGCCACCGGCATCAAACCGTACAAAATAAACGTGATGATGCCGCCCAGCACCGTGCCGGTGGTGTTGGTGGCTTCGGCCACCGCCATCATCAGCGCCACATAAAGCCAGGCAATGGGAACGATGTACATGTGATTTCGTTGTATTCTTCGTGGAAGTGGAATACGTGTCAGGTTTTCGAAGGTCTTGGTGCAGGATACTCGCGAATTGAAAAATGGATCATCAAAACGAGGGGACAACATGAAAGATCAAGCCCAGGAACTGTGGCTGCAATCGGCTCAGCAATTTCAACACACCATGACCGATGGCTGGCGCAAGGCGTTTGAATCTTTTCAGAACATGGATATGGGTGCGGCATCTGCGTGCTTGACGGCTCCCAGCGCAAAACCACCGCAA
>JBGSRY010000111.1:0-4617 GCA_041737325.1 Rhodoferax sp.
CATTCGCGGCAATGGGGCACTCCCTGGAACTCGACGGCGCAACGCGGGCAGACGCCTTTGCCGCAATGCCGGCAGAACGCGGTCACTGTCGTCTCGATGCAGGTCGGGCACTGCACGGCCTAGCGCTCTCCTTCAGGCGTAGCGTCCGGGGCGGCGGCCGGCGCCGTTGCCGGAGCGTTACTGCCCGTTTGCAACTCGTAAAACGCCACTGCCGAGGACGTCATGTCCGCCGCAGTCTTCCACAAGCCCGCAACGTCCTGCGAAAATCCTTCCACCAGGGCCGCCGTCGGCGAGGGCCGCGGCTGCTCCCAATCGTCGATCGCGCGCTGCCCGTAGAAGGTGAACATGGAGAACGACAGCATTGTCATCGCCATGCCCATCACAAACCGCGGCTGGCCAAAGGGATGAAACAGCGTGCCCAGGAAGCCCCAGCGGCCGCCGCCGGCAGGCTCGAGCGCGCCAACGCCCACGCCGATCGTTTCGTGGATGATGTCGGCGATCAGCTGCGGCGGGGGCTCGATGGCCGGTGCGGGTGCAGTATTGCTTGATGTAGTCGGCCTCGCTGGGGATGCCAAGCTCGGCCAGGTTCAGCCCGCCAATGCCGCGAAACGCGCCGGGCGGGATGTGCCAGCCCATGCAGTGGTAGCTGAAGTCGGCCAGCGGATGCCCCAGGGTGGAGAGTTCCCAGTCCAGCACCGCGATCACGCGCGGCTCGGTGGGGTGAAACATGAGGTTGTCGAGCCGAAAATCGCCATGCACGATGCTGACCAGGGTGTCGTCGCGTGCCATGGACGGAATGTGCGTCGGCAGCCAGACCATGAGCTGGTCCATCTCGGGGATCGGATCGGTGATGGAGGCCAGGTACTGCTTGCTCCAGCGGCCGATCTGGCGCTCGAAATAATTGCCCGGTTTGCCGTAACCCGCCAGCCCCCGTGCGGCGAAATCAACCCGGTGCAGGGCCGCTATCACACGGTTCATTTCATCGAAAATGGGCCCGCGCTGGTTGCGTGTCATGTCGGGCAGGGATTGGTCCCACAAAATGCGCCCGGTCATGAATTCCATCACGTAGAAGGCGCGGCCAATGACCGATTCGTCCTCGCACAGGCACAGCATCCGGGGTACCGGCACGTCGGAGCCCGCCAGGCCGTTCATCACCGCGTATTCGCGCTCAATGGCATGGGCCGAGGGCAGCAGCTTGGCCACCGGGCCGGGTTTGCTGCGCATCACGTAACACTGGCTGGGGGTGAGCAGCTTGTAGGTGGGGTTGGACTGGCCGCCCTTGAAAGACTCCACGCTCAAGGGGCCTTTGAAGCCCTCCAGATGCGCACACAGCCAGCGTTCCAGCGCCGCGGTGTCAAAGGCTTGAGAGGCGGGCACGGCACGTGTGCCGATGAATTGGTCAAAGTCAGTCATGGGGCGTTAGGTGAAACAACCGATAGGAGGTAGATGGGTTTCTGCGTAGGGTCGACTTCAGTCGACCATGGTGGGCTAAAGCCCACCCTACAAGGTGAACGTTTGAAGTTGATAACGTGACCATACAAGTTAACTTTCTGCATCGGTGATGCGCATCAGGGCTTCGCGGTTGCGCACCACCAGGCCACCCGGTTCGATGCGAATGGTGTCCTCGCGCTCCATCGCTTTGAGCTCCTGGTTGACGCGTTGGCGCGAGGCACCCAACAGTTGCGCCAGTTCTTCTTGCGCCAATTGCAGCCCAATACGCACCTCGGAGCCGTCGCTCAGGCTGGGGATGCCGTAGCTGCGCACCAAGTGCAGCAGCTGCTTGGCCAGCCGGGCGCGCAGGGGCAGGGTGTTGAGGTCTTCCACCAAACCGTAGAGTTGGCGAATGCGCCGTGCATGCAGGCGCAGCAAGGCTTCGTAGAGTTCGGTATGCAGGTCGAGGATTTTTTTGAAATCGGCTCGCGCCACACACAAAATGGTGGTGTCGCCGTGGGCGTAGGCATCGTGGGTGCGTCGGTCGCCGTCGAAAATGGCCACATCGCCAAACCAGATGCCCGGCTCCACATACGTCAGTGTGATCTGTTTGCCCGAGATTGAGGTGGAGCTGACCCGCACCGCGCCCTTGGCGCAGGCGATCCACTCCTGTGGCGACTCGCCCCGGGCGGTGATCAGGTCGCCGTCTTTGTAACGTTTGACGTAAGCGCATCGAAGTATGTCGTGTCGAAGGGATGGGGAAAGGCTGGCGAACCAACGTCCGGCGTTGATCGCCGCGCGCTCATCAATGGTAAGGATCGGTTCGGTCATGGTCTGTCCTGTGGGTGACTGGAAACGGCTTCATTGTCACGCCGGGGACGGGGGTGGCATGTGCGGGCTGTCACTTGGGTGTCTGCGGTGTGCAGTGGGCACAAAAAAGCCCGTTGAAACGGGCTTGGCAAAACTGTGAGCCGTTTGGTTTAGCGGCGTATTTGCAAGGCCTCGGGGTTGACGATGTTGGTGGGGCGACCGGCAATGAAATTCACCACATTGTCAAACGCGGCCCCGTAGTACATCTCGTAGTTGTCAAGCTCGACGTAGCCAATGTGCGGGGTGCAAATACAGTTTTCCAGCCGCAAGAGCGCGTGGCCTTGCAAAATGGGTTCTGACTCAAACACATCCACTGCCGCCAGGCCGGGGCGGCCGCGGTTGAGTGCACCCAACAGGGCATCGGTTTGAATCAACTCGGCGCGTGAAACATTGACCAGCAAGGCGGTCGGTTTCATGCGCGACAAGTCGTCCATGGTGACCACGCCACGGGTGTCGTCATTGAGCCGCAGGTGCAGGGACAACACGTCGGACTGCTCGAACAATTCTTCACGCGTGCTTGTGACCTCAAAGCCATCGAGCACGGCGCGTTCGCGGCTTGGGGCGCGGCCCCACACCAGCACGCGCATCCCAAACGCCTTGCCATAACCGGCCACCAATTGGCCAATGTGGCCGTAGCCCCAAATGCCCAGGGTACGGCCCTTGAGACGGGTGCCCAGACCAAAGTTGGTGGGCATGGAGGACGTTTTCAAACCGGATTGCTGCCAGGCTCCATGCTTGAGGTTACCGATGTACTGTGGCAAGCGCCGCATGGCGGCCATGATCAGCGTCCAGGTGAGTTCGGCCGGGGCCACAGGTGAGCCGGTGCCTTCGGCCACCGCAATGCCGCGCTCGGTACAAGCCTCTACATCCACATGTGCGCCAATGCGCCCGGTTTGCACCACCAATTTCAAACGCGGCAGTTTGTCGATCAGGGCCTTGGTGAGGTGCGTGCGCTCGCGGTTGAGGACGATCACATCGGCATCTTTGAGCCGCACCACGAGCTGCCCCACTCCTTTGACGGTGTTGGTGTACACCTTGGCTTGGTAAGCCTCCAGCCGGGTGGCACAGGCCAGTTTGCGCACCGCATCCTGGTAGTCATCAAGAATCACAATGTTCATGCCGTCGATTGTGCACTGACGGTCTGTCGCAAAGCGACGTACAGGCGCAAAAACGCTGATTTTTGCGTGTCAAAACGTGTCAGTGCAGCGGTGTTTCAAAGGCTGCCAGTCGATCCAGTTCGGCACACACGTCGGCCATGCGGCCGGAAATGACCATGCGACCCACTTGCGACGAGGTTTGCCCCGCCTCCATCACGCGCACCATGCGCAGGGGCTTGTGTACGCGGTCGCGCCGGGTCGTGGTGGCGCTGGGGGGCTGCCGGCCCGGTGACAGGTTCAGTGTTGTGGTACGCGCCACAGCGGTCGAAGGCGTGGGTGCAAGGCCTTGCGTTGTGAACGGGGTTTGACCTGGAGCCGTCATCAGCCAACGCCAAAGCGCTTTGAGTGGGGTGGTCAAAAACGAGGAGTCAGAACCAGCGTGCATGGGAAACCTCTTGGAATGTCAGTTGTGATGAAAGATGACGGGGCACAAAGCGTAGGCAAGCAAGGAGGCTCACACCTGTGGAAGATGAGCCACGGGCCTTACATCAGCATGGTGTTGCGGATCAGACCCACTGCCAGGCCTTCAATTTCAAACGGTTCACCGGGGTCAACCACGATGGTCTGGTAGTCGGGGTTTTCGGGGTGCAGTTCGATCAGGTCGTTGTGACGCATGAAGCGTTTCACGGTGACTTCATCACCCAGACGGGCCACCACAATCTGGCCATTTTTGGCATCACGGGTGGTTTGCACTGCCAGCAGGTCGCCGTCCATGATGCCTGCGTCACGCATCGACATACCGCGCACTTTCAGCAGGTAGTCGGGTTTGCGCTGAAACAGACTGTCTTCAACATAAAAAGTCTTGTCAACATGCTCCTGAGCCAGAATGGGAGAACCCGCCGCCACCCGACCAATCAGGGGCAGGGCCAGTGTGGACAAGGCTGATAAGGCTGATAAGACTGACAGTGGCGAGACCTGTTCGGCCTGGCGTGCGGCGTTGATGGAGCGCAAGGTGTCGCCGCGCAGCCGAATCCCGCGCGAAGTACCACTGACCAGTTCAATCGCGCCCTTGCGTGCCAGTGCTTGTAAATGCTCTTCGGCGGCGTTGGCTGACTTGAAGCCCAGCTCAGATGCAATTTCTGCCCGTGTGGGGGGGGCCCCGGTGCTGGCAATGGCGCGTTCGATAAGATCGAGCTTGCAGATGGTTCAATGAAGAGAG
>JBGSRY010000152.1:0-3361 GCA_041737325.1 Rhodoferax sp.
GCGAAATTGCTGGCCCTGTAAGGCCTGGATGCCGCTGGCATTGAAGCGGCGGTACGCCAGCGGTTTTTTGCCCCTGATTGAAATTTTTTTGCCACCGGTGTGCATGAAATTTCACACAGTGGGGACAAGGCTGACAGAAAGCTGAAACACCTGCGCGCTGTGCAGGTTTTCAAGGGAAAACCCGATGCATCATGCGCACCCCTCTTCATAGAATGAAGTGTGACGCTTAGCAGTCATCATCGCACCTGTGCGTGCGGTGAGCCATTTTTTCAACAACAGGAGTAAATCGATGGATCGTCGTTCCGTTATCAAAAACGCTGGCATTGCTGGTGTATTGGCCGCAGGTGCTGCACCCGTGGTGCATGCCCAGGGTGCTGCCATCCGCTGGCGCTTGGCTTCCAGCTTCCCTAAAGCCCTTGATACCATTTATGGTGCTGCTGAGGTTTTTGCCAAAAAGGTTGGCGAAATGTCGGGTGGCAAGTTCACCATCACCGTGCATGCCGGCGGCGAGCTGATGCCGGCGCTGGGCGTGCTCGACGGCACCTCTAATGGCACGGTTGAAATGGCGCACACCGCGCCGTATTACTTCTTTGGCAAAGACCCGACGTACGCGATGGACTGCGCCATTCCGTTTGGTTTGAACAGCCGCCAGATGACCGCCTGGATGTACGAAGGCAACGGCATGAAGCTGTTCCGCGAGTTTTACGCCAAGTCCGGCGTGGTCAACTTCCCGATGGGCAACACCGGTGCACAAATGGGCGGTTGGTACCGCAAGGAAATCAAGTCGGTGGAAGACCTCAAGGGTCTGAAGTTCCGCGTTGGTGGCTTTGGTGGCAAGGTGCTCTCCAAGCTCGGCACAGTGCCGCAAAACATTCCGGGTGGCGAAATCTACACGGCACTTGAAAAAGGCACCATCGATGCCGCCGAGTGGGTTGGCCCGTATGACGACATGAAGCTGGGCTTCAACAAGGTGGCTCCGTTCTACTACTACCCTGGCTGGTGGGAAGGCGGCCCGCAACTGTCCTTGTACGTCAACAAGAAAGCGTATGACGGTTTGTCTGCTGAATACAAGGCCATCATCGAGTCGGCAGCGGCTTTTGCCCACACCACGATGCAAGCCACCTACGATGCCAAGAACCCGGCCGCACTCAAGACTCTGGTGGGCCAGGGTGTCAAGCTCAAACCGTTCCCCAACGAGGTGCTGGGTGCGGCCTTCAAAGCGGCGCAAGAGGTGTACAAAGAGCTCAATGACACCAACCCGGAATGGAAGAAAATCTTTGCTGATTATTCAGCGTTCCGTCGCGATTCCAACCTGTGGTTCCGCTTTACCGAAGCGCGATTCGACAGCTTCATGCAGTCGCAAAAGCTGTAAGCTGCAGCGGTTTAAGTCAACAAAAAAACACGCCTTGGCGGGTTTTTTTGTGGGTGTTCCCTGCTGCTGAAACACCGGGGTTCGCCAGCGGGTGCAAAAAAAGGGGGCCTAAGCCCCCTTGGATGAAAGTGCTGCAATCGCTTACTGCGTTTTGCCCTGATCTTTCTTGACGGCATCGAGCAGGTCTTTCATCGGATCGTCACCGTCGGCCTTGGTATCTGCCGCCGGGGCTGCCTCCAGCGGGTTGGCGGCATCCGATGCAGAGATGCCTGCGGCCGGCGCATCAGCACCCATGTCCACCGGGGTACCAGACGTACCTTCATCGCCTGGCATCTGCAACTGCTGCATGATCTGGTCGTTGCTTAAGCTTTCGACCTTTTCGATGCCACCGGTCACCAGGCTTGGGAACACCATGACCGCCACCACCATGACCAGCTGCAGCACGATGAAGGCCATGGCACCTTTGTAGATTTCGATGGTTTTGACGGCTGCAATGGTTTGGCCGGTGACGCGGTCCTTGTAGTCGAACTTGGCCGCCACGCTGCGCAGGTAAAACAGCGCAAAGCCAAACGGTGGTGTCAGGAACGAAGTTTGCAAATTCATCGCCACGATCACGCCAAACCAGATCATCGCTTGGTCGGGTGTCATGCCAGGTATCAAGCCGGGCAAAATTTTCTCGGCCACAGGTGCCAGCAGCGGCAACACGATGAAGGCAATCTCAAAGAAGTCGATGAACATGCCCAAAATGAATACCAAAATATTCACCACGATCAAAAAGCCCCAACCGCCGCCGGGCATGTCTTTAAACAGGTGTTCAACCCAGATGTGGCCATCGGCGGCGTTGAAGGTGAAGCTGAACACCGTGGAGCCAATCAAAATGAACAGCACAAAACTGGCCAGTTTGGCCGTGTTTTCCAGCGCTTGCGTCAAGATGGTGAGCTTCAGCCGTCCCTTGACTTTGGCCAGGATCAGCGCGCCCAGTGCACCCATGGCCCCGCCTTCGGTGGGTGTGGCTACGCCCAGAAAAATCGTGCCCAGCACCAGAAAGATCCGCAGCCAGGTCGGCCCCAGCACCGCAACGAGATGCTTGGCGATCTCGATCGTGCAGGCCTCGTGGAAGCCGGCCTCGTTGCGGAACGAGCCCAGATACAGCTTCAGCGACTTGCTCTCGACCAGCAGCCGGTCCGGCACATAGTCGATGACGAGATGCGCGAAGTCCGGCTGACCCGTCACCGGGCACAGGCTGGTGAACTCCGGGCAGACGAAGCGGACGAGGTAGGGCGTGCCGGCATGCGGGTTCGGCACCGCTTCGAGCACCGCCGCGGCCGGCGAGGCCGGCAGCCGCGTCTCGTGGCCGAGCAGCGTCAGCCCCTCGTAGAGGCCTGTCGTCATGAGCGGAAAACCCTGGGAGAGAAAGGGCTTGGGTGGGGTTGGTGGAGCCGATCGGGATCGAACCGACGACCTCTAGAGTGCGATTCTAGCGCTCTCCCAACTGAGCTACGGCCCCGCACCGGGCGCTTCTATGGGGATGGGGACGAGGCGAGTCAAGGACGAGCCGGGGCTGGCGAGCCGTAGCCCCCCTGCCTATATGTTGCCCGCACCCGAGGCCCCGGCCCCTGTCGTCGACCCAGCCGAAAAGAACCCCATGTACGCGTTGTCGAACCTGATCAACTCCGTGATCACCATCTACATCTGGATCCTGATCGCGTCGGTCGTGCTCAGCTGGCTGGTGTCGTTCAACGTCGTGAACACCGGCAACCGGGTGGTGTACGAGATCGGCAGCCTGCTGCACCGGCTGACCGAGCCCCTGCTGCGGCCGATCCGCTCGCTGCTGCCCACCATGGGCGGCCTCGACATCTCGCCGGTGATCCTGATCCTGGCCCTCTACTTCGTCCGCGACCTCGCCATCGAGTATATGCGCCCCTGACCTCGCCCTTCCGCGCGACGGCCGACGGCATCGAGGTCGCACTCAAGGCGCAGCCGCGCGCC
>JBGSRY010000178.1:0-1720 GCA_041737325.1 Rhodoferax sp.
ATGCCGCCGCACGAACCCGATGGCACAACCACAGGCCAGGGTTCCTTGAACAAATTGAGCTGCGCCAGTGCCACCGAACGGGCTTCATCCGGGTAGCCACTGCTATGGGCCGGTTGACCGCAACAAGTCTGCTGTTCAGGGTAATGCACCCGAATGCCTTCGCGCTCCAACAATTTGACGGTATCCAGACCCGCTTGCGGTGTGAATTGGTCAATCAGGCAAGTGGCAAAAAGATAGACATCGGTCGGTTTTGACGGGTAGATGCGATCCGTCAAGCCATAAGGGTTCATCAAGTGTCTCCTGGTTTTTCTTCAGGCTTGATTGTCAAACGATTCCGACCTGACGCTTTTGAAATTCACAGGCAAGGCTTGTTTAATATTTCAAGCACCAACGCGCCCTTTGCGCGCATACACCCCGGTTCAAGCCGGCGCAGCAACGGGCGACACAGCAGGTAGGTTTTGAGCCATGCGTTTGCCCATGCTGACGCGCGGCTCAACGACATAACCCAAAGACTCGTAAAACGCGGCCACGCGCTCATTGCCACCCCGAACTTGCAGGTTGATTTTCACGCATCCCCGCGCAACCAATGCGTCTTCCGCATGGCGCACGAGTTCACTGCCCAAACCACTTTTGCGGTGCGCCGGATGCACCGCCACCGCATACAACCAGCCGCGGTGACCGTCATACCCCGCCATCACCGTCCCGGCCACCACGCCACCTGCCAGCGCCACAAAAAACAGGCCGTCACCCACCGCCAGTTTCTTGTCGATGACCAAGGCCGGGGCGTTGTGGGCATCTTCATAGCCCAAAGCCACTTGCCACAAGGCAATCACCTGGGCGCGGTGGCTGGCGTCGTTGTAGGGGATGATGGTCTGCACAGTGTTTGGTCAGTTTTTGGTCAGTGTTGTCTGTAAAGAGTTGGCACAGTTCAGTTTGCGGCCACTACCATCGGCAATACTTCCTTGTCAATTTTTCTGCCCAACGACTTTTGTGCCACCTTGACTTCAAAAGCGGTTTGCAAATTCATCCAGCTTTGCACATCACCACCAAAATAACGAACCAGTCGCATGGCCGTGTCCACCGTGATGCCACGGCGTTCCAGCACGATGTCATTCACGCGCGATGCAGGCACTTTGAGCGACTGCGCCAGCGCGTTGGCACTGATGCCCAGCGGCTTCAAATAATCTTCACGCAAAATTTCACCAGGGTGAACGGGGCGAAGACCGTTTTTAGGGGCGGCAATGGTCATGGTTTCCTCCGCAATATCAGTGGTAATCAACAATCTTGACATCATGCACACCGTCCGGCAACCAGACAAAACACAACCGAAACTGGTCGTTGATGCGAATGCTGTACTGACCTTTCAAGTCACCCAACAACGCCTCCAGTCGGTTCCCAGGTGGACTGCGCAGGGCATCCAACGTCACCGCAGAATCCAGCTGCTGCAACTTTCGCTCAGCCACCGACAAGATGTTTGCAAAACGTCGCACGCGTTTGCCTTCAAACAAATCTGCCGTATCCTGATCAGCGAATGAAACGATCATAGATCGATTTTATACCGATTACCGGTAAACGGCAAAAAATTCCATGACGTGGTGATTGTTAACTCTCTTCAAAATAGTCCGAATCGATTCGTTTGACCACATAGGACGCGGCAGCCGCCACGCCGACATCAAAGTCCATCATCAAATCAGCCAGTCGTTTGCCGTCAATCAACACC
>JBGSRY010000198.1:0-1925 GCA_041737325.1 Rhodoferax sp.
TGAACATTCAAACCGGCATCTGGCACGGCTCAGCGGCGCTGGATGGCATTTTTGGCATTGATGACCGGTTTGAAAAAACCGTGAACAGCTGGAACGCCCTGATTGCGCCCGCGCATCGCCAGCCGATGCTGGACTATTTTCTGGCCTTGGTCAAAGGCGACGGCCACTTCAACCACGACTACCAAATCATCCGCCACAACGACGGCCAGACACGCTGGGTGCAGGGGCTGGGCGAAGTGACTTTTGATGCCCAGGGCCAAGCACTGTCAATGCGCGGCACCATTCAGGACATCACCGAGCGCAAGCAACTTGAGGTCAACCTGCGCCAGAGCGAATCGGCCGCCCGCACGGCACTGGACCAGGCCAACCAATTGGCCAAAGAGCTGGCCCAGTACCGCGACCACCTTGAAGACCTGGTGCAGGCCCGCACCTGTGAACTGCAACGGGCACAACAAGTTGCCGACAGTGCCAACCGGGCCAAGTCCGAATTTTTGGCCAACATGAGCCACGAAATCCGCACCCCGATGAACGGTGTGGTGGGCATGGTGGACGTGTTGCAGCAAACCGACTTGCACCCCGATCAGCAGCGCATGCTGGCCACCATCCACCAGTCGTCGCTGAGCCTGCTGGAAATTTTGAACGACATCCTGGACTACTCCAAAATTGAAGCGGGCAAACTGGCCATTGAAGTCCTGCCCACCGACCTGCACCGGGTGCTGAACGACGTGCTGCTGCTGATGACCCCCACGGCTGCGGCCCGGTCTATCGACTTGTCACTGCAACTGCCACCTGATCTGCCGCCATGGGTGCTGTGCGACCCAACCCGTTTGCGCCAGGTGCTGCTTAACCTGCTGGGCAACGCGCTCAAGTTCACCCAAACCAGTCCCGAGCGCCCCGGGCGCGTCAGCCTGAGCGCCACCACCACCCCAACCCAGGCCCAGCCGGACCTGCTGCTGACGGTGACCGACAACGGCATTGGCATGCGCCGCGACGTGCTGACGCAGCTGTTTACCGCCTTCACCCAGGCCGATGCCAGCACCTCGCGCGAATATGGTGGCACCGGCTTGGGGCTGTCCATCAGCCAGCGTCTGGCTGAGCTGATGGGCGGGCGCATCAGCGTGCAAAGCCAGCCCAGCACGGGCTCGGCTTTCACGCTCCAGCTGCCGCTGCGCCTGCCGCCATCCGACTGGATACCCCAAGCCACGCCAGAGCGGCGCTTGTATGCCAGAAAACCCGCGCCAAACGTGGCGCAGGCCGCAGCCCAGGGTCAATTGATCTTGGTGGCCGAAGACAACGAGACCAACCGCGATGTGCTGCGCGAGCAATTGCGCTTGCTGGGCTTTGCCAGCGAGGTGGCCGAAGACGGTGCAGTGGCCCTGGCGCTGTGGCAGGCGCAGGGCCAGGGCCGCTATGCCCTGCTGCTCACCGACTGCCACATGCCACACATGGACGGTTTTGAATTGACCCACGCCATCAGGGCACAAGAACCCGCTGGCGCACACCTGCCCATCATTGCCATCACCGCCAACGCCATGAGCGGCGAGGCCGAGCGCTGCCGCGCCCAGGGCATGGATGACTTTTTAAGCAAACCGCTGCGCCTGAATGAACTCGGGCCGATGCTGGTCAAGTGGATGCCAGCTGCCAACAGTGCCCCAGTTATTCCTGAATTAATAGCTAATGACCCATATAACACAAGGGCCACAGGCACTTTTGACATATGGAACCCAGCCACCCTGAGCGAGCTGATTGGCGACAACCCGGCCATGCACCAACGCTTGCTGACCAAGTTTTTGGCCAACGCCCAGTTGCAAATGTCCGAGCTTGCGGCCGCCCTTCAAAGCCGTCACAGCAACCAGCTCACCAGCACCGCCCACACCCCCCGGCGATGCCGCAGCCAGCCCCAGATGCAGGAGCAACAGCAGCCG
>JBGSRY010000218.1:0-1868 GCA_041737325.1 Rhodoferax sp.
TGGCTCCAGTGGATGCCGGGCTCGTAGTCTAGAAACTGCCGCGCCAGCCATAGCCCCACCTCACGCCAATGCAGCCACAGCGGGTAGGCTGCCACCGACACCAGCATGGCGCGCATGCGAAAGTTGAGCCAACCGGTTTCACGCAGCATGGCCACGCAGGCATCCACCATCGGCCAGCCGGTGCGCCCGGCTTGCAAGGCGGCAAAGTGGGCTGGATTCCAGTCAGGCTCACGCAGGCCGTCGTAGCCACGGTGCACGTTGCGCCACTCCAGCTCGGGCTCAGACTCCAGCTTCTGGATGAAGTGGCAGTGCCAATGCAATCGACTCAAAAAGGCCTCTAGCCCATTTGCAGCATACGCAGCGTGCTCTCTTAATTGAAGTAATTGGTGATCAGTGGCTTGCACCACTTCGCGCAGACTCAGGCAGCCAAACGCCAGGTAAGGCGACAGGCGCGAGCAGGCGCTGGGGGCCGACAGCGGGGACGAGATGCCGCCCCGGTAATGGCGGCAGCGGTCGTGCAAAAAATCGTCCAACACCGCCAGCCCCACGCTGCGCCCCCCACGCTGACGCTGAGGTGGGTCAAACGGGTCCAGCCCTAAATCTTGCGCGCTGGATACGCGCTGCACAGGCCAGGGCGAAGGTGCAAATTGCAGTGTGCCGGGCTCAGGACTTGGCAGCTGCGGTGCGGTGGTGTGCGCGGCCCAAGCGCTGTGCCAGAGGTTGCGATTGGTCAAGCGGCGCACCACACCAAATTGCGGCACCTCTTGCCACGCCACGCCTTGGGTACTGCACCAGCGTGCCACCGCCTGGTCTCGCGCAAAACTCACGGCGTTGCCGGTTTCTTCATGCGAGAACATGCGGTCAAAAGGGGCCAGGGCGTGCAGTTGCGCCAGCACCGCAGGTGCTTCACCGGTGCGCACATGCAGGCGACCACCCAATGCTTTGAGGGCGTGGGCCAATTCACGCAGGCTTTCCAGAATGAACTCAAAATGTTGCCGCGCCGCATCGGGCTGCGCCCACAAGCTGGGTTCGATCACGTACAGGCACAGCAGCGGCCCGTGCCCAGCAGCCTTTGTTAACGCGGCATGGTCATGCAGGCGCAAGTCGCGTTTGAACCAAACCACGCTGTAGTTCATGCGCTCAAACCCCCGTGTGGCAAGCTATCTTGCAGCACACACACCACGGCCAGACACCAACACGCCACCGTGGCGCAGCGCAAAGAAGATACGCCAGTGTTCATGGTCATTTTGAAGCTGGGTTGCCGTGCAATATCTGTTTGATCCAGGGGCAGAACACAAAGTCGATTGAACCAAAAGAGGTTGGATCAAGGCTTGCCATTGTGTGCGATGCCTGCTGCGGCTGCAGCTGTGAATGGGCAAAATACCCCCGCCGTCAACGGTCTTTGGCGGCAGTTTTTATCATGCAGCATGAACTCAAAACCAAATGTCTCTGACAGCGTCAAACCCACCAAGTCGCGCCTTGCCCTGTGGCTGGCTTTTGCCGTCAGTCTGGCGCTGATAGGCTGGTGGGAGTTTGCTGCACCCCGCGCACCAGGGGCTGCGACACCACAAGCTGCGGTGCAGCCCCAACCCGCAGGCAGCGATGTGGCGGTTTTTGCAGGCGGCTGCTTCTGGTGCACCGAGGCCGACTTTGACAAGGTGCCCGGTGTGCTCAGTACCACCTCGGGCTACACCGGTGGCAAAACCGCCAACCCCAGCTACGCCGAAGTCTCCAGCCACGCCACCGGCCACGCCGAGGCGGTGCGCATTGTGTTTGACCCCAAACAAGTCAGCTACCCGCAGTTGCTGGCCATTTACTGGCGCAGCATTGACCCCACGGTGCGCGACCGCCAGTTTTGCGACATTGGC
>JBGSRY010000219.1:0-2668 GCA_041737325.1 Rhodoferax sp.
CGTGTTCATCACCAAGCTGCCGTTCAGCCCGCCCAGTGACCCGGTTGAGGAAGCGCGTGCCGAATGGCTCAAACGCAACGGGCGCGACCCCTTTGCAGAGCTGGTGGTTCCCGCCACTGGCATCAAGCTGTTGCAGTGGACGGGGCGTGCCATCCGCTCGGAGACCGACCAGGCGCGCGTGATTTGCTACGACAAGCGCTTGCTGGCCATGGCCTACGGGCGGCGCATGTTGCAGGGCTTGCCGCCGTATGCGGTGTTGCGTCGGGTGCGTGGACAGACCGTGCCGGTGTAGCGGGTGGGAGCCCCGTCTTGCAATCAGCCGCACGGGCCGCAGATAGGGGTCTCAATAGGAGCAGTGTTTTGAATGATGTGGTGTTGAAATTATTGGGCTTGGTGGTTCGGGTTGGCTTGTTGCTGGCCGGGTTGGTGGTGTTCGCCAGCTTGCTGGCGGCAGGCTTGGTGCTGCTGGCGTTGTGGCTGCTGCGCGCGCTGTGGGCCAGGCTCACCGGCCAACCCGTGAGTCCGTGGACGTTTCAGATGAACCGCCAAGCCGTGTGGCAGCGCTTTACCCAACGCGGTTTTGGGTCGCCTGCTGCAGCCCCATCGGCCGACAACGTGGTTGATGTACCAGCCCATGATGTCGGTGATGCCAATGTTGTCACCGATGTCGAGCCCAAGCGCATCACGCCGCGTTAAGGCAGGCGTTTGAGCGCCATAACCGTCACCCCCGGTTTGCCTGGCGGCAGCAGGTATTTCAGTGCCAGCCGATAGCTGTCCAGATCAAACGCCAGCACCTCGGTGCGGGTTTGCAGGGCATCGGCCAGCTCTTCTTCATGGTGCACCGTGGCCAGGTGACACCAGTGGTCAAAAATGTGGATGTCGGTCCGGCCGGTATGCGGGTTGTGTTCGCGCAGACCCACCGGCACGGCAAATGGCCAGGCACGCAGCTTGTGAGCGGCCAGGGCCATTTGCAGGCGCAGGTGGTGGCGCTCTGGTGCTTCCTGGCCGCAGCACACGCCGTTGCAGTGGCCAATTTGGTGGGCAAAACAGCGTCCCTTGCCTGACTCCAGCCCCAGCATCTGCGGGCACAAGCGGTGTTGGTCGGCCAGCTCGCGCAGATGGTTCAATGCCTGGTTTTTGGAGCGATACGGGCCGTAGAGGTTGCCAAATTGTTGCGGCTGCAGTTCTGCACCACGCACCAAAGTCAGCTGGGGGCGGGCGTTCGGGTTGGCCTCAAGCCGCCAGGCACACAGGTTGTTTTCACGCCGCAGCTGGCGGTTGTGCAGGGGTTGATGTTGTTTAACCAGGCGCGCCTCCAGCAACAGCGCACCCAGCTCGCCCGCGGTCTCGACCCATTCGATGCGTCGGATTTCTTGCGCCATGCGCATCTCGCGCGGGTTGCGGCTTGCCGCCTGAAAGTGCGACATCACCCGGCTGCGCAGCTGGACGCTTTTGCCGATGTAAAGCGGCAGTGTGCCTTCGCCGTAAAAAAAATACACACCGGGAGTTTCAGGGATGTCAGCCACATCGGTTTCAAGCTGCGGGGGCAGGGCAGCGCTGCCTTGCAACAGGCACAGCGCGTGTTGCTGTACACGCTCTGCACCCAGTTCCGCTTGTGCCAGTTTGAGCCAATCTTGCATCAGCTGCACGTCGCCCATGGCGCGGTGGCGCGCGGTTGTAGCCAGACCGTGGCGTTGCATGATGGCATCCAGGCCGTGGCTCTTGAACTGCGGGTACAGCAGCCGTGACAGGCGCACGGTGCACAGGGTTTGGGCACGCAGGGTCACGTTCAGCCGGGCCAGTTCGTGCAGCAAAAAACCGTGGTCAAAGCGCACGTTGTGCGCCACCAGCACCGCGCCGTCCAGCAGTGCCAGCAGCTGCGCCGCCACGTCGGCAAAGGGTGGGGCATCGGCCACCATGGCGTTGCTGATGCCGGTGAGCCGCTCGATAAAGCCCGAGATCGGCACGCCCGGGTTCACCAGCGTGCTCCAGCGTGCCACCTCTGCGCCGTGCTCGATGCGCACCGCAGCCACCTCGGTGATGCGGTCACGCAGCGCGTTGCCACCGGTGGTTTCCAGGTCAAGCAGCAGGTAGCAGGGCAGCATCAATCAATCAGCAAAACATCAGCGCCAGCCAGGCCGGTTCGTCCATCACGTTCAAGAGCAGGTAAGCCCCGACGCGGTAGAACCAACATTCAAGCTGGGCTTGCAGCTCAGGCGATGTCAAAGACGTGCGTTCCATAGTGCCCCTGGCGGCGGTCGGCAAAAAAGCGTTTCAGGGTTTCACCCACGGTCTTGAAGGCCATGTCGGCCCAAGGGATGTCGGCCTCAGAAAACAGCCGTGCCTCCAGGGTTTCAAAGCCGGGGTCAAACTGGTCGCTGAGCAGTTTGGCGTGGTAAAACAAATGCACTTGGCCCACGCGTGGGATGTTTACCATGGAGAAAAATGGCCCCATTTCAAACTGCGCCCCGGCTTCTTCCACGGTTTCACGTGCGGCCCCTTCGGCCACGGTCTCGTTGAGTTCCATGAAGCCCGCCGGCAGCGTCCATTTGCCCAAGCGCGGCTCAATGGCACGCTTGCACAGCAGCACCTGGTCGCCCCAAACCGGAATGGTGCCGACCACGTTGAGCGGGTTTTCATAGTGAATGGTGTGGCAAGCCGGGCACAC
>JBGSRY010000232.1:0-3724 GCA_041737325.1 Rhodoferax sp.
ACATGCTCGTGGTGCTGGGCTATGGCGGTCAGCCAGTCGGTGTCTGTCACGCCCAAAGCTGCCAGCAATGCCACGGCTTTGTCCGGATGCGCCTGAATGTCGGCTTTTTGCCGGTCTTTCATGGGCACATCCTGTGCCGCCATCTGGCCCTGCAAATCCATGATGGTCAGGTTCATGGTCAGCGCCGCCTTGAGCAAACTCATCATGCGCGACACCGGCCAACCCAAATGCCGGGTCAGCAAAACACTCAACACCGCCGTATGAATGGCATGGTTGTAGCCGTAATAAAAATGGGCCTGGTTCTCTTGCCGCACTGCGCGGTAAATGCCCACATCGGGGTTGCGGTCGAGCAGCGCCAGAAGGCGATCTGCAAACGCATCGAGTTGTTTGACAAAGTCAGGATTCGCCTCGGGATGATGGCACAGGGTGCGCAGGCTTTCGGCTTCTTTGTCCCACAGGCCAAACAGGTTGGGAGGAGCCACCACCTTGGTTGTTACAGGGGCCTCTTCCTGCGCGCTGGCGCGGACTTCTTCGATGTCCACAAAGGCCCCACGTTCCAACAACTCGTCCAACTGGCGCTCATCCACCAGCATGTGCCCACGTGACAGCAACAGTTTGCCTTGCTCATCACGCACATTCCACAACAAAGGTGCGCCAATGTGCACTTTGGATCGGGGTAATCGCAGGACTTTCATGGCGTTCATTTTATGCACGGCATAGCATCTGCTGCCAGTCCTGAATAAGCCCCTGGTGCGGGTGTGTTCACCCCCAATGGGATAATCCTGCGCCATGACTATCACCATCAAAGACTCCGCTGGCATTGCTGGCATGCGCGTGGCGGGCCGTCTGGCCGCCGAACTGCTCGACTACCTGGCCCCACTGGTCAAACCCGGCATCACCACCAACGAACTGGACCGTCTGGCCGAGGACTACACCACCCGCGTGCTGGGGGCCATCTCGGCACCGCTGAACTACGCGCCCGGTGGCCACAACCCCTACCCCAAATCGATCTGCACCTCCATCAACCACCAGGTCTGCCACGGCATACCCAACGACAAGCCGTTGAAGAAGGGTGACATCGTCAATGTGGATGTCACCGTGATCAAAGACGGCTGGCACGGTGACTCCAGCCGCATGTACATGGTGGGTGAGGTGTCGGTGGCTGCCAAACGCTTGTGCAAACTGACCTATGAGGCCATGTGGGTCGGCATCATGAAGGTACGCGCCGGTGCGCACCTGGGCGACATTGGGCACGCCATCCAGGTCTTTGCCGAAGGCCAGGGCCTGAGCGTGGTGCGTTAATTTTGTGGCCATGGCATTGGGCAAAAATTCCATGAAGAGCCGCAGGTCTTGCACTACGGCAAGCCCGGCACGCTGGAGCGGCTTGAAGCCGGCATGACAATCACCATCGAGCCCATGCTCAATGTCGGGCGCAAAGACATCAAAGAGCTGGGCGACGGCTGGACCATCGTCACCAAAGACCATTCGCTTTCAGCCCAATGGGAGCACACGGTGCTGGTCACCCCCACCGGCTATGAAGTGCTGACCGTGTCGGCCAACAGCCCGGCTGTGCCGGCCTTTGTGACCCCATCGGCTTAACGCCTTCTGTGCCAGGGTATCCCCATGACTGAACTCAGCGCCCTGCGCACCCAATACCGCGCCGACAAAGCCATCATCATGGATGCACTGGCTACCAGCAGGGCATCAACCCGAAACGTCAACAGCGTGTTGCGCCAGCTGGCCGAGTTGGCAGACGTTCTGCTCAAAGCGCTGTGGCAGCGTGCCGCCATGCCCGCGTCATTGACACTGGCCGCAGTCGGTGGTTTTGGCCGCAGCGAGCTGTTTCCCCAGTCGGATGTGGATGTGCTGGTGCTGTTGCCAGACCACCAATCGCCGCAGACCGATGCCGAGCTGAAATCTTGCCTTGAAACGTTCATCGGCAGCTGTTGGGATGCCGGGCTGGAGATTGGCTCCAGCGTGCGCAGCGTCAGCGAGTGTTTAAGCGAAGCGGCGCAAGATGTCACCATCCAGACCGCCTTACTGGAAAGTCGGCGCATCACCGGCCACATGGCCTTGTTTGCCGGTTTCCAAAAGCGCTTTTTTGCCAGCCTGGATGCGAACGCTTTCTTTGTTGCCAAAACACTTGAAATGCGCCAACGCCATTCCAAATTTGAGGACACCCCTTATGCACTGGAGCCCAACTGCAAGGAATCCCCAGGTGGCTTGCGTGACCTGCAAGTGATTTTGTGGGTAGCCAAGGCGGCTGGCTTTGGCAAAGACTGGAACGCCCTGGCCAAGGCCGGTCTGGCCACCGCGTTTGAAGTCAAACAAATCAAGCGCTATGAGGCCATGTTGCACCTGATTCGCGCCCGGCTGCACCTGCTCAGCGGCAGGCGTGAAGACCGGCTGGTGTTTGACATGCAAGCCGCCGTGGCCCAATCGTTTGGCTACCTGCCACCAGACGCTGCCAGCGACCCGCGTGCCTTTGTCCGCCCCAGTGAGGCATTGATGCGCCACTACTACTGGGCGGCCAAGGCGGTGACCCAATTGAGCCAGATTTTGCTGCTCAACATTGAAGAGCGTCTGAGCCCTTCTACCCACACGCTGCGCCCCATCAGCGACAAGTTTTTTGACAAAGCCGGTACGCTGGAAGTGGCCAGCGACGACCTGTACCAGAGCGACCCGCACGCCATTCTGGAAACCTTTTTGGTGTTTGAGCAAAGCGTCGGGCTCAAGGGCTTGTCGGCACGCACCCTGCGTGCGCTGTACAACGCCCGTGGTTTGATGAACAGCCGTTTTCGCAACGACCCGGTGAACCGTGCCACCTTCTTGCAGATTTTGCAGCAACCCAGTGGCCTGACGCATGTGATGCGGCTGATGAACCAAACCTCGGTGCTGGGGCGCTACCTGTGGATTTTCCGAAAAATCGTGGGGCAAATGCAGCATGACCTGTTTCATGTGTACACAGTTGACCAGCATATTTTGATGGTGCTGCGCAACATGCGCCGCTTTTTCATTGTTGAACACGCGCACGAATACCCGTTTTGCTCGCAACTCGCCAGCGGTTGGGACAAGCCCTGGGTGTTGTACATCTCGGCGCTGTTCCATGACATTGCCAAGGGTCGTGGCGGCGACCACTCGCAACTCGGTGCCATGGAGGTGCGTCGCTTTTGCCACCTGTACCCCATTGACAAAGACGATGCCAGCCTGATCGAATTTGTGGTGCGCGAGCACCTGACGATGAGCCAAGTGGCGCAAAAGCGCGACCTGAGCGACCCCGACGTGATCACCGCCTTTGCCAGGCAAGTGGGCAATGAGCGCCGCTTGACCGCGCTGTACCTGTTCACCGTGGCGGACGTGCGCGGCACCAGTCCCAAGGTCTGGAACGCCTGGAAAGGCAAACTGCTGGAAGACCTGTACCGCGCCACCTCACGCGCGCTCGGTGGTCATGCACCCGACATTCACGCTGAAGTGCAAGAACGCCAGCGTGACGCGCTGATTGAGCTGGCCCTGCATGCGCAACCGTTTGAGTCGCACAAAGCCTTGTGGGCGACACTGGATGTGGGTTACTTCATGCGCCACGACGCGGTTGAAATTGCCTGGCACGCCCGTAAACTCTCACGGCTGGTCGACACCCAAACCCCGGTCGTACGCGCCCGGCGTTCGCCCTTGGGTGAAGGGCTGCAGGTGCTGGTCTACATCCCTGACCAGGAAGACCTGTTTG
>JBGSRY010000404.1:0-2287 GCA_041737325.1 Rhodoferax sp.
GCTTCAACGCTGATGACAGGGGTTTGCATGGCGGCATGATATGCCCACAATTGCAACCATTTGCTTTGCCTCAGGCAAATGCACTCAATGGCAGAAACATAGGGGATGGCGCGGGTGTGCAGTCGCCATCAAGCAAAGCAAACCCCAACCTTTGATAGAAACCCGTCGCCCGTGGGTCAGCGTCAAGGTACATGCCAAAATTACCTATTTGTTTGGCAACGGATTGTGTAACTGTCAGTGCGTGCTTCATCAACCTGGCACCGAGTTTCTGCCCCTTGTACCGCTTGTCGATGCCCAGCATCACCAGCCGCGAACATGGAATCTTGCGAGGAAGTGAGCCGAGTTGCATGGACGACAACGCCGACACATCCATCATGTGTTGGGCAATGGCATAGAAGCCCACAAAACAACTCGCCGCATCAGCATCCGTGAGCACATAGGCCACGCTCAGGTTTTTCTTGACCTGCGGCTTGAGGCTGTTGTGAACAAAGGCGTTGATCACTGCATGACCACAGTCAAATTGCTTTTGCCCGGCGTAAGTCAGCGCCGGGTCGTACAGGAATACCTTGACACTCATGCGCGCGTGGGCAGGTTGGGGAGCGCCATCAAGTCGTGCATCGCCTGCGTAGGCGGATTCTGAGCCTGGAGCAATTGCACAAGGGCCAATTGGCCTTGCTTGGCAAGCGTGATGCTGGCATGCTCACTGAGCACCTTACGGGCTTTTTCTATGGCCGGGCTCAGCACAAAAGAGGTCAAGTCCATGCCATCGAGTGCCGCCGCCTGGCCGAGCATTTCCTTCATGGCGCTGGTGGTTTTGAGTTCCATGCGTGCTTGGCGAAGATTTTGCGTAGCTGCTTCCATCAGACAACTCCTTTGCAAATATGAATCAACATATCATACGTCTAATGTCCGTATGCATGAAAATCTAGACAGCGCGCCCACTTCAACATCCTCCACCTTGGGACGCAGGACATGCGTCACTGAAACGTAAATAATCGTTTCAAACGCACACTTGGTACGTTTGAATTCATTTCATTTTCAGAAAATCAGCGTCTCAAGTCGTCTAAACGCGCTTGGAAAAGTCCAAATGCTGAAATAAATGACTGTTTTGGTTTTTAAATCGCGCTGGCACGAAAGCTGCTGGTTAGCCAAGGTTCTCGTTGTCTTTTTTATTTTTAAGGAGCTCAGTATGAAGCGTTCAATGCAAAAGGGTTTTACCCTGATCGAGTTGATGATCGTCGTGGCGATCATTGGTATTTTGGCTGCGGTGGCTTTGCCAGCTTATCAGGATTACACGATCCGTGCGAAGGTGTCGGAAGCCATTCTGGCTGGCTCGCAATGCCGCACCAGCATCACAGAAACCGTTCAAACGATTTCGAGTTCTGCACTTCCTGCGGCAAATGCATGGGGTTGCGAGCAAAACACTGCAGGCACAGCCGCCAGCGCCCCAACCAAGTATGTCTTGTCAATTGTCACGACTAATGCCGGACAGGTCACCATCAAAACAACGGCGGAAGCCAGTTTGAAAGATGCAGCCAGCAAGACAATTACGATGACTCCATATTTAAATGACACCACGCCGTTGGCCAACGGCAATGTCAATGTTCCAGTATTTAAGTGGGTGTGCGCACCTGGCGACATGAATGCCAAGTACCTGCCTGGCTCTTGCCGCGGCTAAACTCGCAGTGTTTCGGTTGCTACTAGCACCCTGACATTAAAATAAAAAAAGCGCGTCACTGACGCGCTTTTTTTATTTCGCAACTTTATTTGAAACAGGTCATTCACTTTGAATACCAGACTGATGGTGTGGTGCGGCTTCGTCCTCGCACTGGCGTTTTTAATGCCCAATCATTACTCGCCGTGGCTCAGTTTTCATAGTGAGGTGGTTGCCTCTTTGGCATTTGCACCCCTGATCCTTAGGGCAAGTTGGCAACCCGGCCCGGTTCCGGCTTTGACGATCGGCGCTTTGCTACTGGCGCTGGTACCGCTGCTGCAAATCACGTCTGGCCAGATCTTTTTTGCAGGCGATGGTTGGACAAGCACACTTTATTTACTGGGGTTTGCTTTGGCGGTCTTGGCCGGTGCACGCCAGGCCAGGGAGTCGACTCAGCCCCCCCTCGCTTTGCCGGAATTAACCTATTTTTGGGTGGGGCTGATCACTGCTGCTTACGTTTCAGTGGCTATTGCGTTGCTGCATATGGCTGGGAGTTGAGCTGTTGCTGGAAGCCAGCTTTGAGTGCCACACACTCCTGCACATGGAAATGCAGGCAAGTGCTGAGTGTGGCAT
>JBGSRY010000242.1:0-2612 GCA_041737325.1 Rhodoferax sp.
CCACGAAGCGAACTCGAAGGCAATGTCTTTGTCGGCGTAAGTGCCACCGTAGCGCCCGGCTTTGGAGGTGATGCCAATGGCGCGGGTGGCTTCTATCCAGCGCTTGGGTGTCAGAGTGAAGCTGTTCAGACCCGCCTGCATCCTAATCCCGTCGAATTCGACGGGATTAAAAAGTGGGTTGTTCAGTTGCTCCCAGATGCCCAAAAATTCCAAGGTGTTTCGGTTGCGTAACCAGTTCCGAATGATGTCGTCAGTGTGATCGCTGTCTTTGTAGCGCGCGATGTCGGTGAGAGAGATGTAATCGTCCACATCGCCTGATACCACTGTGATGCTGGTGCCCTTGACTTCAATTTTGGCCATTGCTCATCTTCCTTGTAAGGATGCCAGCTCACGCACCGTCATCGGCGGGTGGGTTTGAACGGGGGTAAAGATCTCGTGCTTGCCCTGATCTGCCCACAGCGAGCCTTCCTCGCTGAATTTGGACGCGCCGGTGAGCACGTCAAAGCGAAAGTCGCGCCGCTGGTATTTGCCTTTGCCCAGGTAGCCCCATTCGGCAAAGCTGATGGGCGCGCCGCCTTGCGTGCGCATGGTCAGCGCGTCGCCGTGCACCAGATTGACCGACAGCACATGCGTTGCGGCCAGGTACAGGTCGTCCGTTTCATTCAGGTGCAGGTACTCGGCAAAGATGTCCAGCACGTTGGCGCGGCACTCTGAAATGTTGTCGGCCAGCAATTCGATGCCATAGATGCACATCAGCCCCAGCAGCGCGTAGTGCTGGCGCTCAAAGTCAGAGGCGCTGTATTTGAGTTCCACCGCCGCCAGCTTGCGCTTGAGAATTTGCACGATGAAGTTGCCGCTGCCACAGGCGGGCTCCAAGAAGCGGGCATCAATGCGCTCGGTCTCGGCTTTGACCAAATCCAGCATGGCCTGCACCATCCATGCCGGTGTGAAGACTTCGCCGTGGTCGGCTACGCGCTGTTTGGATTTGACGAGGCTCATGCAGGGGCCATCACACCCAGGCCGCCGCCGCAATCACTTGTGCCACCGCCGCCGTGAGTTTTTTGGCGTAGGGCACGTGCAAAAACTCGTTCGGGCCGTGGGCGTTGCTCTTGGTCCCCAGCACGCCGCAGACCATCATTTGCGCTTTAGGGAAACCGGTGCTGAGCATGTTCATCAGCGGAATCGTGCCGCCCTGGCCGATGTAGCCGCAGGGTGCGCCAAAGTAGTCTTTGGAGGCCTGGTTCAGCGCCTGTTCAAACCACGGCGCACTGGTGGGGGCGTTCCAGCCAGTGGCCCCGCCGTCGCTCTCAAAGGTGACCTGGGCTTGGTACGGGGCGTTGTCTTCCAGCAAGGTTTTGAGCTGTGCCACGGCGCTGGCGGCATCAATCAGCGGCGGCAGGCGCAGCGACAGTTTGAAGGCCGTGAACGGGCGCAGCACGTTGCCGGCGTTGTTCATGGCGGGCAAGCCTTCAGCGCCGGTCACGCTTAAGGTGGGGGTCCAGGTGCGTGCCAGCAGCGCTTGCAGCGGGTTGGTGGTGGTGGGCAACATGGGTTGACCGCCACTGCCGCCACAGTCGGCATGTGCCCAGGGGAAGCGTTTGTATAACTCGTCGCCCAGGATGGCGGCGGTGGCCTGCGCTTGCGCCAGCCGGTCGGCGGGCACTTCACAGTGGAAACTGCCCGGCAGCAGGCGGCCGGTGGCGCTGTCTTCAAGCCGGTCAAGCAAGTGCCGCAGGATGCGAAAGCTTGACGGCACCAGGCCGCTGGCATCGCCCGAGTGCACGCCTTCGGTCAGCACCTGCACCTTGAGTGTGCCGCTGGCCATGCCGCGCAGGCTGTTGGTGAGCCACAGCTGGTCGTAGTTGCCCGCGCCTGAGTCCAGACAAATCACCAGGCCCACGTCGCCCAGGCGCTGGCGCAGGGCATCGATGTAAGGCAGCAGGTCGTAGGAGCCGCTTTCTTCGCAGGTTTCCACCAGGCCAACGATGCGCGGGTGCGCCACGCCCTGGGTTTTGAGGGTCTGGATGGCGGTGATGGCGGCATAAATAGCGTAGCCGTCGTCGGCACCGCCACGGCCATAGAGCTTGCCGTCTTCGTATTTGGGTGTCCACGGCCCCAGGTCGGCGCGCCAGCCGGTGAATTCGGGCTGTTTGTCCAGGTGTCCATACATCAAGACAGTTTGGCTGCTAGCCCTTTTATTTGCTTGTGAAGTTGCTATGTTTTTTGAGTTTCCTTGCGAGGCAGCAAGTTCAAAAAACAGCACCGGCGTGCGTCCGGGCAGGCGGATGATTTCAACCGACAAGCCCGCCACCTTTTGGGCTTGCACCCAGTCCAGGGCGTTGTGCACCACGGTGTCGATCAGGCCATGCGCCACCCAGTCGGGGTCAAACATGGGCGACTTGGCGGGGATGGCAATGTAGTCGGTGAGGCGTTGCACCAGGTCTGTGTCCCAAGCCTGGCTGGCCTGGTTCAGGGTTTGGGCGGGGTTCAGAACCGAAGCGGGTAGGCAAGCGTTCATGGTGGCAATCCTGTGGTGGGTGACAAGCGGTTAGCTGCGGGTGTGGCTGATGGCCTGGAATTTGGTTTGCCCGAGCCGTGCGGCGGGTGCGCGT
>JBGSRY010000245.1:0-5152 GCA_041737325.1 Rhodoferax sp.
AGCGCTATTACATCGGCGCGTACCAAATCCGCTTGATGCCTACGCAAGTGTTTTACAACGCGCAAGGACAGGAAATGGGGCGGCACCTGGGCAAGATCACTGGGACAGAGATTCTGGCGCGTTTGGGTATGGGTGCACCAGCCGCAACGCTGGGCGCGACACCATGACCGGGTTAGAGGGCCTGGCCGCCGCCTTTGTGGGTGGGGTGGTGACATCGGCATCGCCGTGCGTGCTGGCGGCTGTGCCGGTGGCTGTGGGTTTTGTCGGGGGGCAAGGCCATAGCGTGCGCCGCGCCTGGGCCTTGTCGGGTGCGTTCATTGTCGGCATGAACCTGGCGCTGGTTGTTATGGGGCTGATGGCCGCGCGCCTAGGCCTGATGATGGGCACACTGCCGGGCCCCTGGCAGGTGGCGGTAGGCATGCTGGTGGTGCTGGTGGCCCTGTGGCTGTGGCGGGGCGGGGCCAGTTGCAGCACCGGTTTGCCCGCAGCGTGGCAACAGCGGCTGGCTAACTCTGGCCTCTGGGGTGCGCTGGTACTGGGCGTGCTGATTGGCACGGTGATGAGCCCTTGCGCCACGCCAGCTTTGGGCGCGGCGCTGGCCATTGCCGGCGCTGGGAGCGCGTTGGGGGTGTCGATGCTGTGGGGCACTGCGTTGCTACTGGCCTATGGGCTAGGGCACAGCAGCTTGCTGCTGCTGGCCGGGGCCATGCCAGTGGCGGCCAGTGCGATGTTGGCACGGGTGTCGCGTTGGGAAGCCTGGTTGCCCGGGCATCGCAGTTTTGCCGCCGTGATGCTGGTGGCAGGGGCGTGGTGGGTGGTGCAGGGCCTGGGGTATTGGGTTTGACCGCCACCGCGTGGGCGGCGGTCAGTGGCTGCAATCGTTGGGCCGTTAAGCCTTGGGCATCAGCACAGCCAACACCGGGTCGGCATCACCAATGATTTTGCTGGCCATGGCCAGGCGCACGATGTGCACCGTTTCCAGCACCTTGTCGGCCGGAATGCCTTGCTGGGCAATCTTGTTGGCCATGGCTTGCACGCAGCCGGTGCTGGAACCCGCCAGTGCGGCAGCCAGGTAAACCAGCGTGCGGGTTTGCTCGTCCAGCGCGGGTTTGTCGGCCGGCATGGCAAAGCCTTTGGAGCGCACGTGCTCCATCACCAGCGCCGGGTCCACCACGGCGGCTTTTTCAATGGCGGGCGGCAGTTTGCCCATGCCCTGGCGCATCATGTTCAGTACTTCATCGATGGTCATGATTGTTCACTCCAAAAAGTTGATTTGACACAGTTGTCAGGAGTGAAGACGCTGCACCGCTGCAAAAGACGCAAACGCACGCACCTGCGTCTTTTACGTTATGACAGCGTCTTCAGCACCGTAGCCACTCTGTTGCTTTCGCAAGCCGAACCATCATGCACATCACTTTCGCAAGCCTGGGGCAGCACTTGCGCCAGCGCCTGTTCATCTACGCGGCTTGCGCCATTGCCTTGGGTTGGACGCTGGGGGCAAGCTATCCGCAAACCGCAGCCGCCCACACCCGCGAGCTGGGTTGGGTGATGAACGCGCTGGTGTTTGTGATGATTTACCCGATGATGATCGGCTTGAACCTGGGGCAATTACCCCAGGCGCTTAAAAAACCGCGCCCGCTGGTGCTGAGCCTGTTCTACAACTTTGTCGTCACCCCCTTGCTGAGCTGGGCGCTGGTGCAGGCCATGGACGGACCGCCTGAACTGGCGCTGGGCTTTTACCTGGTGATGCTGATCCCCGGTGCGTCGATGGCGGTGGCCTTTACCGGCCTGGCTGGTGGCAGTGTGGAGGTGGCCACGCTGGCGCAGGCGCTGGGTTTTCTGGTGGTGCCGGTGGCCTTACCTCTGATGTTGCTGTGGGCCGGGCAGTCACACGCTATTGCGATGCCTTTGAGCAGTTTGCTGACCACTGTGCTGCTGGTGCTGATTTTGCCCATGATTCTGGGTGACGTGACGCGGCGCGCCCTGGTGCGTCTCTATGGCGCGGGTGTGCTGCCCAAAATCAAACCCATGCTGGGCACGATACCCGCGCTGACCATGCTGGTGGTGATGACGCTGATTTTCTTCAGCAAGGGCGAGATGCTGGCGCACAACTGGACCATGCTGATTCCACTCATGGCCGCCACACTGGTGTTCTTGGTGGCCATTTTGGCGCTGATGACGTGGCTGAACCGGCGCTTGGGTCTGAACTACGCCGAGCACATGGCCGTGGCCTTTGTCTGCAGCGGCAAGAACAACGCTACCGCCATCGCCATTGCGCTGTCCACCGCCGGGCTGGGCCCGCTGGTGGCTGTGCCGGCCGCTACTTTGCCAATGTTTCAGGCGGTGTTGCTGGTGGGTTATGTGCATCTAACGGATCGATTGCAGGCATACTTTGCCGCAACGCCAACCCGTTTTGGGCATCAAAACGCTATTTTATAAATAGCTGCTTACGCAATAATAACAAGGGATAGAGCCACTTTTTATCAATATTTATCTGCGTATCATCTGCCCCGTAAAGACGCAGAGGCACAAGTCGATTCACCCCATTTTTGAAAGACGCTTCATGAGCGACGACCACGATCACAACCCCACCCCACCCCACACGCACGACCACGGGCACAGCCACGGCGGGCACGCGCACAGCCATGCGCCCGCCAATTTCAACCGTGCCTTTGCGGTGGGCATTGCGCTCAACACCGGCTTTGTCGCCATTGAGGCGTTTTACGGCTGGCAGATCAATTCATTGGCGCTGCTGGCCGATGCCGGGCACAACCTGAGCGACGTGGCCGGGCTGGTGCTGGCCTGGGCCGGTTCATTGGCGGTGGGCCTGAAACCCGACGCGCGCCACACCTATGGCTTCAAGCGCGCCACCATCCTGGCCGCGTTTGCCAATGCGCTGCTTTTGCTGTTGGCCATGGGCGGTCTGACCTGGGAGGCCGTGGGCCGCCTGAGCGCGCCGCAGGCCGCATTGCAGGCGCAGGGCGGCACCATCATGGCAGTCGCAGGCATTGGCATCATCGTGAACGCGGTGACCGCCTGGCTGTTCATGCGTGGGGGCGATGACCTCAACATTCGCGGTGCGTTTTTACACATGGCCGCCGATGCGCTGGTCTCCGCTGGTGTGGTGGTAGCCGGTGGCCTGACGCTGTGGCTGGGTTGGGTCTGGCTCGACCCGGTGGTCAGCCTGGTGATTGCGGCGGTGATTTTGTGGAGCACCTGGAGCCTGTTCACGCAAAGCCTGCACCTGCTGTTTGATGGCGTACCCGCCAATGTGGACGTACAGCAGGTGCGCGCCCTGTTGCTGGGTTTGCCCGGCGTGGTCGATGTGCATGACCTGCATGTGTGGGCCATGGGCACCAGCCACATCGCGTTGACCGCGCACCTGGTCACGCAAGCCAGCGACACTGGCGCGCTGCTGCACAGCGCCGAAGAAGAGTTGCACGAGCATTTTGAGATTCGCCACGTCACACTTCAGCTGGAAACCCCGGCCTACGCTGCCGTGTGCGGGCTGCGCCCGGGGTCGGGTTGCCAGGTGTCATAAAAATTGCGTCTTTTGGGTTGGTCATCCGTCTTCACGGGCATGAACACTGCAACCCTTCCCCTCAAATCCTGGCCGCAGCGCCAGCCTCTGATTTTTTTGGTGCTGGCTGCCATCGTCTGGCTCGGGCTGTATCAGATGCTGCTTCCCGCCTCTGAAGGCTTGGTCGCTGCCCTGCCGGTGGACCGCACCAGCCACCTGGGTGGCGCGTTGCAGTTCTTTTTTTACGACACGCCCAAGGTGTTGCTGCTGCTCACTGGCATCGTGTTTGTGATGGGCATCATCCACACCTTTGTGTCACCGGAGCGCACGCGCGCCATGCTGGCAGGCAAGCCGCTGGGCGTGGGTAACGCCATGTCGGCCAGCTTGGGCATCGTGACGCCGTTTTGCTCGTGCTCGGCCGTGCCCTTGTTCATCGGCTTTTTGCAGGCCGGTGTACCGCTGGGGGTGACGTTTTCGTTTTTGATCTCCGCGCCCATGGTCAATGAGGTGGCGCTGGCGCTGCTGTTTGGCATGTTTGGCTGGCAAGTAGCTGCGTTGTACTTGGGCCTGGGCTTGAGCGTGGCCATCGTCGCCGGGGTGATCATTGGCAAGCTGGGCATGGAACGCTACCTGGAAGATTGGGTGCGCGACATGCAGAACAGCCAGACGGCTGAGGCGGTGGAAGTGGCTCACATGCCCTGGGGCGATCGCATTCAAAACGGCTTTGCCCATGTGCGCGAGATTGTGGGCAAGGTCTGGCCCTACATCCTGGCGGGCATTGCGCTGGGTGCGGTCATCCATGGCTTTGTGCCGCAAGACTTTATGGCCAGCATCATGGGCAAAGACGCACCGTGGTGGTCAGTGCCAGCGGCGGTGCTGTTGGGCGTGCCGATGTACACCAATGCGGCGGGCATCATTCCGATTGTGGAAGCGCTGATTGGCAAAGGTGCCGCGCTGGGCACGGTGCTGGCGTTCATGATGAGCGTGATTGCGTTATCCGCTCCTGAGATGATCATCCTGCGCAAGGTGCTCAAGCCGCAACTGATTGTCACCTTTGCCGGGGTGGTCGCTACCGGCATTTTGCTGGTGGGCTACATCTTCAACGCGGTGCTGTAAGCCGCATCGCCATTTTTATCACCAACCTCAAGGAAACATCATGGACATCAAAGTTCTGGGCACAGGTTGTGCCAACTGCAAGGCCACCATCGCGCTGATCGACCAGGTCGCGCAAGCCAAGGGCGTGGCCGTCAAGCTCGAAAAGGTTGAAGAGCTGCGCGACATCATGGGCTATGGCGTGATGAGCACGCCTGGTGTGGTCATCAACGGCAAGGTGGTGCACGCCGGTGGCATCCCCAGCCGCGACAAGATCGAAGGCTGGCTGGCTGCGGCCTGATACCGATTCAACGCTGAGGAAATTGCACGATGCAACCGCAAAAAAAATTCCACCTGGTTTTCTCGTTCGTCATGGGCGCGATGATGATTTTTCTGATGACGTTTGTCATCACATTGGTCAACGTCGGCCTTGGTTCAGATTTCATCGCACGCTGGATGAAAGCCTTTGCTATTGCCTATGTGGTAGGCGTGCCGGTTATCTTCTTTCTGGCACCGCTGGCGCGCAAGCTCACCGGGCGG
>JBGSRY010000277.1:0-3643 GCA_041737325.1 Rhodoferax sp.
GCGTCCATCAGCCCCCACGCTGCGGTAAATCGTTTGCGCCTGCACCAAGGGCACACCCAGTGCCACACACACACACGCCAGGTTCAAAAAGCGCTGCAGCGCTGCCGGTTTAAGCGCATCTTTTGTTGAGAAAAAGGACGGGTTGTGGGTGTGCATGGGGCTTGCTCCTTATGCGGGTTGTGTCATGCCTTGATGGCGCAGCAGCGCCTCCAACGTGGGTTCGCGGCCACGAAACGCCTTGAAGGACTCCATGGCAGGTCGGCTGCCACCCGCTTCCAGAATCGCTTGCCGAAATTGTCGGCCAGTTTGTGCATTGGGCAAACCGTCAGCACCAACCGTTTCTTCAAAGGCAGCATAGGCATCGCTGCTGAGCACTTCGGCCCACTTGTAGCTGTAGTAGCCCGCAGCGTAGCCACCGGCAAAAATATGGCTGAAGGTGTGCGCCGTACGTGCCCAGGTGGGTGGTTGTAGCACGGCCACTTCGGCGCGAACCTGTTGCAGCAGCGGCATGATGTCTTGGGCTGGGTCATGGGCGGTGTGCAACAACATGTCAAACAGCGAAAACTCGATTTGGCGCAGGGTTTGCATGCCGCTCTGGAAATTTTTGGCGGCCAGCATTTTGTCAAACAGGGCATGCGGCAGGGGTTGATCGGTGTCCACGTGCGCCGTCATGTTTTTGAGAACATCCCATTCCCAACAGAAGTTTTCCATGAACTGGCTCGGCAGCTCGACCGCGTCCCACTCCACGCCGCTGATGCCCGATACATCGCGCTCGTTCACTTGCGTCAGCATGTGGTGCAAGCCGTGGCCAAATTCGTGGAACAGGGTGGTTACGTCGTCATGCGTCAGCAGCGCTGGTTTGCCGTCCACACCGCTGGCAAAGTTGCACACCAGATGCGCCACCGGGGTTTGCAGCTGGTGCGTGTCAGGGCGCAGCCAGCGGGTACGCACGTCGTCCATCCAGGCCCCACCGCGTTTGCCGTTACGGGCCTGCGGGTCCAGATAAAACTGGCCCACCAGTTCTGTCGCACCCTGCGGGGTGTTGCGCTGGATACGGAAAAACCGTATCGATTCATGCCATACCGCTGCATGGTCTTCAACAATGTTGACTTCGAACAAGGTTTCAACAATTTTGAACAGACCCGCCAACACCTTGGGCAGAGGAAAGTAGGGTTTGACTTCTTGCTCATTGAAGGCGTAGCGCGCTTCTTTGAGTTTTTCACTCACATAGGGCCAATCCCAAGGCTGAGGGTCTGGCAGCCCCAGTTGTTCGAGGGCAAAGGCGCGCAGGTCGGCCAGGTCTTTTTCTGCATACGGGCGTGCACGGCGCGCCAGGTCGCGCAAAAAATCAACCACTTGTTGCGGTGAATCGGCCATTTTGGGAGCCAGTGACAGGGCCCCAAAGTTAGGGTAGTTCAGCAACTGGGCTTCTTCCAGCCGCAGGGCCAGCAGTTCACGGATGATGGCCGAGTTGTCAAACTGGCTGCCGTTGCCCGCGGCTTGATCCGAGGCACGGGTGACATAGGCGCGGTACAGGGTTTGACGCAGGCTACTGCTGCTGGCAAATTGCATGACCGGCAGATAGCAAGGCATTTTCAGGGTGAGTTTGTAGCCCTCTTTGCCGTCGGCTTGTGCCAGGGTGAGCGCGGTGTGCTTGACATCTTCGGGCAAGCCATCGAGCTCGTGTGCACTGGCGTAATAGGCAAAGGCATCGGTGGCATCGAGTGCGTTTTCACTGAATTTCTGGCTCAATGCGGCCTGGCGTTCGGCAATCGCAGCAAAGCGGTCTTTGGCCTCACCTTGCAAGTCTGCTCCACCCAACACAAAGTTGCGCAAGGTGTTTTTAAGTGCCTGGCGCTGTTCGGCGTTCAGGTTGGCTGTGTCCAAGGCGCGGTACTTGGCATACAAATCCGCGTCTGCACCGAGTCTGGTGTAAAACTCGGTCACCTTGGGCAACACAGCGTTGTAGGCGGCCCGCAACTCAGTCGTGTCGGCCACGCTGTTGAGGTGGCTGACCGCGCTCCAGGCACGGGACAAGCGCTCAATGGCTACATCCAGCACGCGTGCCAGACCTTCCCAGCTGGCAGGGAAAGCAGCGGCGGTAACAGACTGCAGTGCCACATTGGCATGACTTAATAGTTCGTCGATGGCGGGTTCAACGTGGTCAGGTCGAATCTGGTCAAACAGGGGTAAATCGTCAAAAGAAAGCAGGGGATTGGTCATGGGATTACTTGGCGGCGCGCTCAGCGGATTCAAGGGTATTGACCAGCAACATGGTAATGGTCATGGGTCCAACCCCGCCAGGCACGGGGGTAATGAAACCCGCAACTTCCTTGACCCCGTCAAAATCCACGTCCCCACAGAGTTTGCCCGCAGCGTCGCGGTTCATGCCCACGTCCAGCACGACTGCACCGGGCTTGACCATGTCAGCGGTGAGTACATGGCGTTTGCCGACTGCCGCCACAATCACATCGGCTTGCAGCGTCATGGCTTTGAGGTCTGGCGTGGCACTGTGACAAATGGTCACGGTGGCATTTTTCTGCAACAGCATCAGGGCCATCGGTTTGCCGACGATGTTGGAGCGGCCAATCACCACTGCGTGTTTGCCACGCAGGTCGTAGTCAATGGATTCAAGCATTTTCATGCAGCCATACGGCGTGCAGGGCCAGAAACCGGGCATGCCCGTCATCAGCGCACCGGCGCTGGCGATGTGAAAACCGTCCACATCTTTCAGGGGTGAGATGGCCTCAATGACCTTGTTGGCATTGATGTGTTTGGGCACGGGCAATTGCACCAGAATACCATGGATGGCGGGGTCGTTGTTCAGGGCCTCAATGCGTGCCAGCAGGTCCGACTCAAGCATGTCGGCATCGTACTTTTCCAGCACCGAGTGAAAGCCACAGTCCAGACAGCCCTTGACCTTGTTGCGCACATACACCTGCGAGGCCGGGTTTTCCCCCACCAGGATCACCGCCAGGCCAGGGGTGATGCCGCGCGCCTTCAGGGCTTGCACCCGCTCGGTGACTTCGGTACGCAGTTGTTTGGAAAGTGCGACGCCATCGATGATGCGTGCGGTTTGAGACGGTGTAGTCATGTCGGTTCCATTAATAAAAAAGCCCGCTAGTCGTTACAAAGCGGGCATAGTTTGCTATTTTAAAAATAGTATTTTCAAGCCTTGGCAGCATTCGGTCCGAGTGCGATTTTGAGCAAGTCTGCCACCGTATTGGCACTGAGTTTTTCCATGATGTTGGCGCGATGCGCTTCCACCGTTTTGATGCTGATGCCCAGGTCGTCGGCAATTTGCTTGTTCAGTCGGCCAGCCACAATGCGTTCCAGCACCTGGGATTCGCGCAGCGTCAGGCGCGCCATCAGGGCATCCCGGTTGAGTGCATTCTGGTATTCGGCAAAGGTGTCCTTGGCTTGCGCCAGCATGCGCTCCACCAGCGGCATCAGTTGCGACTCGCTGAAGGGTTTCTGGATAAAGTCCATGGCCCCTTTTTTCATGGTGTCCACGGCCATGGGCACGTCACCATGGCCGGTGATGAACGCCAGCGGCAAAGGAGAATTGTTTTCCAGCAAACGATCCTGTAGCTCAAGGCCGGTCATCCCGTCCATGCGGATGTCCACAATCAGACAGGCTACT
>JBGSRY010000346.1:0-6113 GCA_041737325.1 Rhodoferax sp.
CCTGCCGCATGGGCGGCCTGGGTCAGCGCAGCCATGTCGTGCATGGCCCCCGTGCGGTAGTTCACATGGGTCAGCATCAGCACGGCCACCTGGTCTGTTAGAGCGGCAGCCAGCTCATGGGGCTCTACCAAGTGCAAGTCAAAGCCACGCTCACGGCACAGTGCCTGCGCCATGTACAAGTCAGTGGGGAAATTGCTGCGTTCACTGAGCACCTGTTTGCGCTGCGGGGTGTCTTGTGCGGCTATTGACAAGGCGCTGGCGAGCACTTTGTAGAGGTTGATCGACGTGCTGTCGGTGGCCACCACTTCGCCCGCATCCGCACCGATCAGGTTCGCAATTTTGTCGCCCAGTCGCTGCGGCAGGGTGAACCAGTTGGCGCTGTTCCATGAGCGAATCAGGTCTTGCCCCCATTCTTGCGTCACGACGGCCGCCACCCGGCTGGCCGTGTGCTTGGGCAGTGCACCCAGTGAATTGCCGTCGAGGTAAATCACGCCGTCGGGCAGGCTGAAATGGTCGCGCAAGGGGCGCAAAGGGTCTTGCGCGTCCAGCGCCTGGCAGTGCGCCAGGTCGATGGGTGGGCTTGGATTGAGAGCCAGGGTGTGCGGGTTTGTCATGGGTATTTTTGGGGCTATGCGCTGCGGCCATCGGAAATTCGAAGTTCTTGCGCTTGGTCAACAAAACAGCATCCGAATGGTGTCACAATGATAACCATTCTCATTTAAGAAGATGCTCATGCCATTATCAGACACCGCACCCCTGCACGCTGGCGAAGCGCTGGGTTTGCATCAATTGGGTTGCCGCATCAATGCCGAAGTGCTGGGCTTTGTGCCGACACTTGACCAGGAAGACCAGGGTGTTGCCCTGCGTTTGCTTGAAATTGGTTTTTTGCCGGGTGAAACCGTGCGGGTGATTGCGCACGGTTTTCCAGGGCACGACCCGCTGGCCGTGCGTGTCGGGCACACCACGTTTGCCTTGCGCAGCCATGAAGCGGCACTGGTTCAAGTGCGCGTCATGGCCCGCGAGCAGGGGGCAGCTGCATGACACACGCACCGCATCCCACAGCCCAGCTGCCCCTGCGCATTGCCTTGCTGGGTAACCCCAATTGCGGCAAAACGGCTTTGTTCAATTTGCTCACCGGCAGTCGCCAAAAAGTGGCGAATTACGCCGGTGTCACCGTCGAGCGCAAAGAAGGTCGTTTACAAACCAGCTCTGGCCGGCCCGTGGTGGTGCTGGATTTGCCGGGTGCGTACAGTTTGAATGCCATGAGTGCCGACGAGCAGATCACCCGCGACATCGTCACGGGCCAGCGGGCTCAGGAGAGCCTGCCGGATCTGGTGCTGTGCGTGGTGGATGCCACCAACTTGCGCCTGAACCTGCGCCTGGTGCTGGAAGCCCGGGCGCTGAACCTGCCCCTGGCTCTGGTGCTCAACATGTGCGACGCTGCCGACCGCGAAGGCATGGTGGTAGACCGGGCGCGCCTGGCCACCGAGCTGGGCATGCCGGTGTTGAAAACCGTGGGTGTACAGCAGGACGGTGCGCGTGAGTTGTTGGATTTTCTGGATACGGTGCAAGCCGCACCGGCTACCACCACGCGCCCGGCGTGGCATGCGTCGTCGGTGAGCGATGTCATGGCGACACAGCAAGAAGTGCGTCGTGTGCTGAAGCTGACGCTGCAAGAGCCGCCCGACACCCTGCACACCGACGATGCCCTGGACGCGTTGGTGCTGCACCCGCTGTGGGGCATGCTGCTGCTGGCCTGCACGCTGTTTTTGATGTTCCAGGCGGTCTTCAGCTGGGCCACGCTGCCCATGGACGCGATCAAGTCGGGGATCGAATTTCTGACAGGCATGATTCGCGGCCACATGGACGATGGCCTGCTGCGCAGTCTGCTCACCGACGGCATGCTGGCCGGGGCGGGTGGGGTGCTGGTGTTTTTGCCACAGATTCTGATTTTGTTTTTTTTCATCCTGGTGCTGGAAGACTCGGGCTACCTGCCGCGCGCTGCCTTTTTGCTGGATCGGGTCATGGGCACGGTCGGCTTGTCGGGGCGCTCGTTTATTCCGCTGCTGTCAAGCTTTGCCTGCGCGGTGCCGGGCATCATGGCCACACGCACCATCACCCACTGGCGTGACCGGCTGGTGACGATCATGATTGCGCCCTTGATGACCTGTTCTGCCCGGTTGCCGGTTTATGCCTTGTTGATTGGGGCTTTTATTCCGTCACGCAGCGTGGCAGGCGTTCTTAACCTGCAAGGGCTGGTGATGTTTGCCCTGTACGTGGGTGGCATTGTTTCGGCCATGGCGGTGGCAGGTGTCTTCATGTTGTGGCGTGGTCACGCCCGGCCGACCCCGTTGGTGATGGAGCTGCCGTCCTACCGCTGGCCCAACCTGCGCAACCTGTCGCACGGCTTGTATGAACGGGCCAGCATTTTTATCCAGCGGGTGGGCGTCATCATTTTGTCCATGACGGTGTTGCTGTGGTTTTTGGCATCGTTTCCCAGTGCGCCTGCAGGGGCCACCGGGGCGGCCATCACCCACAGCTACGCCGGGCAACTCGGCCGCATGCTGGAGGTGCTGGTGGCTCCCATTGGCTTCAACTGGCAAATTGCGATTGCCCTGGTGCCTGGCATGGCCGCCCGTGAGGTGGCGGTGAGTGCATTGGGCACGGTGTACGCCTTGTCTGACGCAGGCTCGGATGTGGCCTCGCAACTGGCTCCGTTGCTGGGGCAGAGCTGGTCGCTGGCGACGGCGCTGTCGTTGCTGGTTTGGTACGTGTTTGCGCCGCAATGTGTGTCCACACTGGTCGCTGTTCGTCGCGAGACCAACAGTTGGCGTTACCCGGCGTTGCTGGCCGGGTATTTGTTTGGTCTGGCGTACCTGGCCAGTTTCATCACGTACCGGTTGGCTTTGGCCTGGGGCGGGGTGTAAGCATGTGGCAAAACGCAACCGTTGTTGTCGTGGTGGTGATCGCAGCCGTGTACTGCGTGTGGTACGTGTTGCCCAAGCCTGTGCGCCAACACCTGGGCCGTGTGCACCCGGCGCTGGGGCCTGGCAAACCGTGCAGCAGTTGCAGCCGTTGCGCTGGCTGCGCGGCGGGCCAACCCGTGACCGGTCAGGTGAAGCTGACCGCAGACCAGTCGATCATCACGTTTTGCCCCAAACCTTGAGCCGCCAATGTGTCAGCGGTTGCCAGGAATTGGCGAGTCTTTTGAAATGCCCCACGATCCGTCGGATTTGTCAGCTCCAGGATCGTAGGTATTGAATTTGGCAGTGTAGTAAAGCCCCAAGCCAATCAAAGTGGCAAAAATCACGCCACCCATGACCAGTTTGAGCACGGTGACCCAGAGTTTGGGTTCTTTATCGTCTTTCATGTGGGCTTTGCCTTAGAAGAGGGGAGTGGATGAAGGCATACGCTATGCCCTAGGACAAACGCCCGAGCAGCAGGAATTCCATCAGGGCTTTTTGCACATGCATGCGGTTTTCAGCTTCGTCCCAGACCACGCTTTGCGGTCCGTCAATCACGTCAGCATCCACCTCTTCACCCCGGTGCGCGGGCAGGCAGTGCATGAACAGGGCGTTGGGCTGCGCCACCGCCATCATGTCGGCGTTGACCCGCCAGGCGGCAAAGGCCTGCTTGCGCACTTCGTTTTCTGCTTCAAAGCCCATGCTGGTCCAGACATCGGTGGTCAGCAGATCTGCACCTTTGCAAGCGTCCATTGGATTGCTATAACATTGATAGTGATCTGCGCTTATTTCACCAGGGCTAACGGCTATTTTTTCATTCACTTCGTAGCCGCTTGGGGTGCTGACGTTGACCTTGAAATCGAGCAGCTTGGCGGCTTGCAGCCAGGTGTTGGCCATGTTGTTGCCGTCGCCTACCCAGGCCACCGTCTTGCCCTGGATCGAGCCACGGTGCTCAATGTAGGTGAAGATGTCGGCCAGAATCTGGCACGGGTGGAACTCGTTGGTCAGGCCATTGATGACCGGCACACGGCTGTGTGCGGCAAAGCGTTCGATCTTGGTTTGCTCAAAGGTGCGAATCATCACCAGATCGGTCATGCGGCTGATGACGCGCGCACTGTCTTCAATCGGCTCGGCACGACCCAACTGGCTGTCGCCGGTGGTCAGGTGTACCACGCTGCCGCCCAGTTGGTACATGCCGGCCTCAAAACTGACGCGGGTGCGGGTGGAAGCCTTCTCAAAAATCATGGCCAGGGTGCGGTCTACCAGCGGCTGGTGCTTCTCGTAGGCCTTGAACTTCTTTTTGATCAGTGAGGCGCGGTCAAACAGGTAGGCGTACTGGCTGGCGTTCAGGTCGGTGAATTGCAGGTAATGTTTGATGGAAGGCATGTTTCAGTCCGTGTTGAGAGCGTGGCAGCAAGCTCAGGCTTGCAGCAGTTGTTTGACCAGTGGGCACAAAATGCGCACCACCTCATCGGCCTCGGCTTCGGTCATGATCAGCGGCGGCACCAGGCGAATCACGGTGTCGGCCGTGACGCTGATCAGCAGGCCATGATCGGCACATTGTTGGACCAGTGCGCCACAGGGTTTGGCCAGGTCGACACCAATCATCAGGCCCTGGCCGCGAATCTCGCGCACTGTGCCGCTGGCCAGTTCTGCCGCCAGCGCGTCGCTAAGACCCTGGCGCAGGTGTTGGCCCACACGGGACGCGTTGTCCAGCAAGCCGTCTTGTTCCATGATGCGAATGGTTTCCACCCCGGCGCGCATGGCCAGCGGGTTGCCCCCAAACGTGGTGCCATGGTTGCCAGGCTGGAAAATGTGCGCCGCTTTGGGCCCCGCCACCACCGCCCCCACGGGCACGCCCGAGCCCAGCCCTTTGGCCAGTGGCATCACGTCGGGCACGATACCGGCCCACTGGTGGGCAAACCACTTGCCGGTGCGACCCATGCCGCATTGCACTTCGTCAATCATCATCAGCCAGTCGCGCTCGTCACACAGGGCGCGTACCGCACGCATGTAATCCAGGTGCATCGGGTTGATGCCGCCTTCGCCCTGAATGGCCTCAAGGAACACCGCCACCACATTGGGGTTGCCCTCAGTGGCCTGTTTCAGGCTCTCGATGTTGTTGATTTGTACGCGAATGAAGCCTTCCACCAGCGGACCAAAACCGGCCTGCACCTTGGGGTTGCCGGTGGCACTCAGGGTGGCAATGCTGCGGCCATGAAAGGCTTTCTCAAAAACCACGATTTCCGGGCGTTCAATGCCTTTGTCATGACCAAACTTGCGCGCCAGTTTCAGGGCGGCTTCATTGGCCTCCAGGCCGGTCGAGCAGAAAAACACGTTTGTCATGCCAGAGAGTTCGACCAGCTTGCTTGCCAGCGCCTCCTGCAAGGGCACATGGTAATAGTTGCAACTGTGGATGATCTTGCCAATCTGGTCTTGCAGCGCAGGCACCAGTTGCGCGTGGTTGTGGCCCAGTGTGTTGACCGCAATGCCGCCGAGTGCGTCCAGGTAGGGCTTGCCATTGACATCCCAAACACGGCAACCCTGGCCGTGGCTGAGCGCGATGGGCAGGCGGCCATAGGTGTTCATCACGTGCGGTGAGGCAGCTTCAATCTTGGGGTTGGAAGCGGTCATTGAATGCATCTTTCAGTTGCGGCAACAAACAAAGCGGCCCAACGCAGGTTGGGCCTTTGAGAGTCGATTTTAGACTGAGCGCCAGCTTGGCCGGACGAACCATGGTGATGTGCATTAAGCTTGTGTTGCATCAAGGAGCGGGCGTGTAACAAGTCTTGTATAAGACATAAGATAAGCGTAAAATTTCCTCACGTTGCAACAACCCACGCGCAACATCACAGGCATCCACCAGATGGTCAAACACACTTCAAAAAAAGTCTACATCATTGGCACCACACTGGACGGTCGTACCTTCCGGCCCAGCGACTGGTCTGAGCGTCTGGCGGGTGTCATGAGTCAATTCCGGCCCGATAGTGGACACCATGGACGCAGCCACTTTGCGTATTCGCCCTGGTGCATGCCCACCAGTGTGAACAACGTGCGCAGCGTGGTGGTGCACACTGACTTGCGCGACCACAACGTCATGGCTTGGGATTTTGTGATGGGTTTTGCCAAAGACAACGAGTTGCAGGTGCA
>JBGSRY010000386.1:0-8581 GCA_041737325.1 Rhodoferax sp.
GCGCGGTGGTGGCGCTGGAAGGGCAAGAGGCGCTGAAAGACACGCCGCGCCAGTACCTGAACCGCTTGTCTGACTTGATGTTTGTGTTGGCCCGCGTGCTCAACCGCTACCGCAGCGACGGTACGGTGGGTGATGACGTGTACTGGCACAGCGAAAAAATGGCGCGAGACAGCGCGCCCTGAACCGGCATCAGACCTGCGCGGCTTGCTTCAACAGCACGTACAACTCGTCCTTCAGACGCAGTTTTTCTTTTTTTAGTTGTTCAATTTCGCCGGGCGTGGCCGGGTCGGTGCGTGACACCATGCGTTTGACCTGCTGGTCCAGCGCGTTGTGCTGCTGGTAGAGACTGACAAAGTGCGCGTCAGTGGTTTTAAGCTGGGTGATCAGGTCGCGGTATTCAGGAAACATGGCTGGCCCTTTATGTGCATCGATCGAAGTTTGTGGGTCACAAACGGTGACCGGCTCGACTTTACTCCAGCGCAGAAAACCTGCAAAACACTATTAAAACAATAGTGCGTAGCCCTTTAATATAAAGGGCTACAGGCCTATTTTGCATAAATTTATGGTTTGGGAGCCAGGATCGCCATGGTGATGCGTGACACGCACGTTGGCTCGCCCGCGTCGTTGACCATGTCGATCTGCCACACCTGGGTGGTGCGACCGATATGCACAGCACGCGTGGTGCCTGTGACCCAGCCGCTTTTGACACCGCGCAGGTGGTTGGCGTTGATGTCCAGCCCCACCGCCTGGTGGCCAGACGGGCAGGCGTAGTTGGCCGCCACCGAGCCCAGGGTTTCAGCCAGCACCACGCTCACCCCGCCATGCAACAAGCCAAACGGCTGGCGCGTGCGGGCATCCACCGGGACACGGGCGCGGATAAAGTCGTCACCGACCTCGACAAATTCAATGCCCAGGTGCGTCACGGCTGTGTCGTGGCTGCTGCGGGTGAGGATGTCGACTGAAATCGGGTGTTGCCAAAGGTGCATGAATCAAGCTCCAAAAAGTGAACCGCTGCGGTACGGCAGACGATTATGCGGTCGACCGCACCGATGCGGTAGCATGGCGCTACGTCCCCCGCCAGGTGCTGATGGTCTGTACCAACTTTTAGAGATGTCATGACACCACGTTGCAATGCTTTGTATGGTCTGCTGTTGTTCGGGCTGTCGGCCCTGTGGCTGCCTGTGGCCCGAGCCGAAACCCTGCAGGTGCTGACCGAAGAGTTTCCGCCCTACAACTACACCGCGCAGGGACGCCTGACCGGCTTCAGTACCGAGGTCGTGCGCGCGGTCTTGCACGAGGCCAAAATCGACGGCGTGTTCCAGTCCCAGCCCTGGGCGCGTGCCTATGAAACGGCGCAACACGCCGACAGCGTGCTGATCTATTCCATTGCCCGCACGCCCCAGCGCGAGTCCTTGTTCAAGTGGGTCGGCATGATTGCGCCGACCGAGTTTTACCTGTATGCCCTGCCGCAGCGCAAGCTTGCGTTCACGCAGCTGGAGCAAGCCAAAAGCTATCAAATTGCCACGGTGAATGAAGATGTGGGCGAGCAGTTTCTGATCTCCAAGGGTTTTGAAAAAGGCAAAAACCTTCAGTCCAGCGTCCGGTACGCGCTGAACTACGACAAGCTCAAACAAGGCCGGGTTGACCTGTGGATCATGACCGAGCTGGTCGCCACCTACCTGGTGCGCCAAGCCGGTGATGACCCGGCCCAAAGCCTGGCACGCAGCTATGCCATACGTGAACTGAGCAACGACGGGCTGTACATGGCCTTTGGCCCCAAAACCCCGGATGCCCTGGTGGAACGCCTGCGCCAGGCGCTGGCAAAAATCAAGCAAAACGGCAGCTACGATGCACTCAAAAAGAAGTGGCTTTAAGCATTCGCTGGGTACCCGTCTGGCCTGGGCCACGCTGGGTTTTAGCCTGGCCTTCACCCTGCTGGCCGTCACGGCACGCACGTATCTGGCCTGGCAGGAAACCTGGGCCGAGGTCAACGCCGACCTGATGCTGCTGGAACAGGTCTACCAGCAAACCCTGAGCAAGGCCATTTGGGAAATGGACCGCGAAGCCTTGCAAGTTCACATGGACAGTGCTGCCAAGGTCGATACCGTGGGGCACATCAGGCTCAACATTGCGTCCAAAACCCGCGCCCCTGAGGTCATAGAGCGCATCGCACCGGGCTGGCAGCCCTCAACCCTGGCTCCAACCCGGCGGCTGGACCTGGTGTACAGCCCCTACCCAGGCGCAGTGGAGCGTGTGGGGGAGTTGACGCTGGCCGGTGACGAGCGGGTGCTGTGGGCCCATTTGCGCGCTGAGGTGTTGAACATTGTCATGGCCCAATTGCTGCAGTCGCTGCTGTTGGCTGGGTTGATCATGCTGGTGTTCAGCCGCACCGTCACCACGCATGTGCAGCAAATTGCGCAGCATCTGGGCCAGCTCACGCCGCAAACCATGGGTGAATCCTTGCGGCTGCAGCGCAACCCGGCGCTGCAAGATGAGCTGAGCTTGCTGGAGAACGGTGTCAACCAGTTGCAAGGCAAATTGGCTGACCACCTGGTGCGCCAGCAACAGTACGAGACCGAGCTGGGTCAACACCGCGACCACCTGGCCGACATGGTGCTGGCACGCACCACGGCGTTGGAGTCGCTCAGCCAGGCGCAGCAATTGGTGTTGGCCTTGTCCAACCAGCTGATCCACGCCTCACACGCTTCCTTTGACAACTGCCAGCGTGCGTGCCTGGCCCAGGTGGCACAACACCTGGGGGCGCACCACGCGTTGTGGCTGGTGCCGCTGCCAGGCCAAGCCGGGTTCAGCGTGTATGCGCAGTGGCAAGCGGATGGCCACGCTGATGCCTTGTACAGCCCGGCTGCGCTGGCGGGTTTGGCTGGCGTGCCGGCCCCACTGGCGCGCGAAGAACTGCTCTTTTTCACCAGCCCCGAAGACCTGCGCCGCCGTTTGAGCGCCGCAGAAACCCAGGTGTTTGGCAACCCGGCCGTGGGAGCCAGTGCCCTGGCGCTGCTGCGCGGTGAAGACGAAAACTACGGCATGCTGTTCTTTGCCAAACCTGCAGATCAACGCAGCTGGCCACCCGAGCACCAGGCCTTGGTCACCATGACCACGCAAATGCTGCTGCAAAGCATGCGCCACAACATCCAGCTGAGCCACATCATCGCCTCGCAGGAAGCACTGCGCCAAGCCAACCACCAGCTTGAAACGCTGTCACGCCACGATGCCTTGACCGGCTTGTTCAACCGGCGGCATTTTGATGAGATCAAAAACGATGAATTCCAACGTGCCACGCGCAGTGGCCAACCGCTGAGCCTGCTGGTATGCGACATTGATTTCTTCAAGGCTTACAACGACCACTACGGCCATGCCAGTGGCGACCAATGCCTGCAAGCGGTGGCCCAAGCCATGCTGCAAGCCGTGCCCCGTGGCGGTGATGCGCTGGCCCGCATTGGCGGTGAAGAATTTGCCGTGCTGTTGCCCGCCACCACACAAGCTTCGGCCTGGATGGTGGCTGAACGCCTGCGCCTGGCGGTGGCCAACCTGCATCTGGCGCATGCCCAGTCGAGCGTCGCACCGTGGGACACGGTCAGCATCGGGCTGGCACAGCTCCAGCCCGGGCAACACACCTGTTTTGAGGACCTGTTTGAAGCCGCTGATCAGGCGCTTTACCGGGCCAAGGAAGCGGGCCGCAACCGGGCGGTGTCTTCCAAACAGGCGGTTTTGTAGTTTGGCCAACAAGGAGACTTGAGCATGCGACAACGGTTCAACACCTGGTTCAGCGTACCCCCCCTAATGGCGCTGCTGGCCCTGGCCGCTGGCCAGGCGGCTGCACAACCGCTGCAAGTGGTAACAGAAACCACCCCCTATTCCTACCAGTCTGGTAGCCAGGTGCTGGGCACGGCCACCGAAGTGGTCGAAAAAACGCTGCACAGCGCCGGCCTGACCGATTACCAAGTCAAGGTCTACCCTTGGGCGCGAGCCTATGACCTGGCCTTGAAAGAGCCCAATGTGCTGATTTTTTTGATTGCCCGTACCCAGGCACGTGAGTCGCAGTTTCAGTGGGCCGGCGAAATCATGCAAATCCAGTACCACCTGTACCGCCTGCGTGATCGCACCGACGTGAAGGTGAAAACGCTGGCAGATGCCAAAAACTACACCATTGGGGTGCTGCGCGATGACGTGCGCCAACAGTATCTTAAAAGCAAGGGCTTTCAGCGTCTGGTGGTGTCGGGCCAGGTTATGGACAGTTTCAACAAGCTCATCGCGCGGCAGGTCGATTTGCTGCCGCTGGTCGAAGACGACACAGCCATTTTGTGTGCCCAGGCCCACTTTGACTGTGCTGGCATGGAGCGTGTATTGACGCTGGACGAAGCCTCCACCGGCCTGTACATGGCCTACAGCAATGCCACCCCGAATGCGGTGGTGCAAAAAACCCAAGCCGCGTTCGCCAAGCTCAAAGCCGATGGCAGCGTGCGCAAGATCATGGGGCGGCCGTAAGGTCCGCTTGTTCCACCCGGTTGCGCCCCAGATGCTTGGCTTGGTACAGGGCCTGGTCAGCGCTGCGAATCAGGTCTTCCAGCGTGGTGTGGGCGTGCCGCTGTGCGACCCCAAAACTGGCGGTGATCGGCACGGTCTGGGCGTTGGTGTGCAAGGCTTGGGTGGCCAGTTGCAGCCGCAAGCGTTCGGCAAACACACGGGCTTGTGCCAGGTCGGTTTCGGGCAACAGAAAAATGAATTCTTCACCACCCCAGCGCACCAACACATCACCGGCGCGGCCGGCCTGCGTCAGCAGTTGCGCACAGGCCAGCAGCGCCGCATCACCGGTGGCATGGCCGTAGGTGTCATTGATTTCTTTGAAGTGATCCAGATCCAGCAACACCACGGACAAGGGGCGCGCGCTGCGCCCGGATGTGTTCCACAGGGCTTGGGCCTGGCTCAGAAAGGCACGCCGGTTGAGCAGTCCGGTCAGTGGGTCATGCTGCGCCAAGTGCTCGGAGCGCACCGCAGCCAGTTGGTGCTGGCGCATCTGGTAGGCCACGGCCAGCGCCAGCAGCGTTGCTTCCAGTATGAAGCCGGCCTCCAGCGCGTGGTAGCTCGCGGTGTTGAACGGAATCAGGCCCAGCACGGCCAGAAAAGTGCCCCCACTGCCCGCCATGCCACACACCACGGCCACTAAAAAATAGCGCCCGGCGGCACGTCCGGTATGTACCGTCAGCAAACCCAGGCACAGCATGCTGACCATGAACACCGCTGCAAAGCCAATCGCCAGCCAGGCCGCCGCCCACTGGCTTTGCAGCAGCAACGTCAGCAAAAAACCCAGCAGGACAAGTCCTGAGCCCTGTTTGATCCAGGCATTGACCTGCGGCGCATGCACTGCCAGGGCCAGAAAGCGGCGGGCAAACAGCAGGCCGGTGCAGCCAAACAGCACCATCAACCCCAAAATGGCATAGCGCTGCACCTGTGGTTGTTGCGGCCACAGGTGCGCCAGGCCGTGGCCGGTGTAGGCCACATCCAGCGCGATCAGCATGGCCAGGTAGGCTGAGTAAAGCAAGTGACTGCGCTCACGCAAGCCAAAATAAAGCATCAGGTTGTAGGCCACCAGCGCCAGTAAAAAACCATAGATGAAGCCGTAGCTGTAATGCACCCGGTGCTCGTGCTGTTCGGCCTGTTCTGCAGGCAACAGCTCAAGCTGAATCAGCATCGGGTCAACCGACTGGACGCGCACATACAGCTCGGATACGCCGGGCTCAAACACGGTCACCCAGCGGTAGCCTGAAGCGGCCACCAACCCAGGCGCGGTGGGGCGTTCGTCACCGGTTTGCCAACGGCTTTGCAGCTGTTGTGCGTGCACCAGCTCAACGTCAATGGCATCCAGCCAGGTTGGCCCGACCATCAGCTCGCGCCGGACCGCTTGCGTGCCGGGATTATTCAGACGCAGGCGTAGCCACACGGGCCGCGCGCCAATACCAAAACCGGGAACCGCGCTGATGCCCGGCACACCCAGGCCACGGTCGAAGCGGTCTCTGGCCTGCAGCCAGGTCAGGGGTGCGCCCTCTTCAAACACCAGCTGGGTGTGCGTGCCCAGGTAGCCTGGGGGCAGGGCGGTCAGGTCCAGCGCCTGCGCACCCACACGGGCGGCCCCCAGCCACAGGGCCAGCAGCAGCAAACAGTGGGTGACGCGAATCCAACGCATGCGGTCATGATAGCTTGATGCGCATCAGCTTTTGACCACGGTGACACCCATGCAACAAGGGGCTGCAGGATAATGCGCAGCCATGTGGCATCCCATTCAATCGGTCAAAGCCCAAGGCGAAGACGCAGACGATGCAGACTTCAAACTGTTGCGTTACTTTGGCAGCGCCAGTCTGATCGCGTTCGTCATCGTTGCGGTATTGATTGGGTCTGCATTTCGTCACCTCTCGGTTGACAACCTGGTCAATGGCTACGAGAGCGAACACGTCAACCACGCGCGCATTTTGGCCAACGAGTTGTGGGACGATCATTTTGGTCCCCTGGTTCGCGCCGAAGCCCACACGCCGGGGCAGCGCCTGCAGTCTGCGGCGCAAATTGACGTGCTGCATCAAAAAATCCAAAAACTGCTTGAAGGCACTCAGGTCTTCAAGCTCAAGGTGTATGCCCTGGACGGGCGCGTGGTTTACTCCACCGAACTGCAGCAAATTGGGGAGGACAAAAGCACCAACCCCGGTGTGGTAGCGGCGTTGCAGGGCAAGAACCGTTCGGCCTTGTCACACCACAACCAGGTCAGCACCTTTGAGCACGAGCTGCAGGATCGGGATTTGATTGAAAGCTACATCCCGCGTTACGACCCGGTCACCGGCAAAGTCAGCGGTGTGTTTGAAATTTACCGCGATGCCACCACCGTGTTGCAGCAAGTGGATCAGCGCCAGACCCAGTTGGTGCTTTGGGCTGTGGCCTTGCTGACGTTGCTCTACATCGTGGTGTTTGCCATCGTCAAGCGGGCGCAGAACCGGCTTCATGTGCAAAACCGCAACCGGCAAAAAGTACAGCGTGCCTTGGCACTGAGCGAAGAGCGCTGGAAGTTTGCCCTTGAAGGTTCGGGTGATGGGGTGTGGGATCGTGACCTGGTCAGTGGCAAGGTCACGTTTTCCAAACGCTACAAAGAAATTTATGGATTTACCGCCGACGAATTGGAAGACCATGACGAGCCCTGGGACGCACGTGTGCATCCGGACGATTTGCCCCAGGCGCTGGCTGAGCGTGATGCGTATTTCAGGGGTGACACCACCAGTTATGTCAACGAACGGCGCATGCAGTGCAAAGGCGGTTCCTGGAAATGGGTCTTGTCACGCGGCATGGTGGTGGCCCGTGATGCCAACGGCAACCCGTTGCGCATGATTGGCACGCACAACGACATCACCGAGCGCCATGAGCGCGAACAACAAGCGCAACTGGCCGCTTCGGTGCTGCAAACCATGGCCGAAGCGGTCACGGTAACCGATGCACAGGCCAACATCATCTCAGTCAACCCGGCGTTCACGACCATCACGGGTTACACGGCCGCCGAAGTGATTGGCCGCAACCCCAAAATTTTGGCTTCGGGCCGCCACCCACAGGCGTTTTATCTGGACATGTGGCAGCAACTTGCAGCGCATGGCAGCTGGCAGGGTGAAATTTGCAACCGGCGCAAAAATGGCCGTTCCTATTTTGAGTGGCTGTCGATCAAACGCGTCACCGACGCGGCCGGTCATGTGACCCACTTTGTGGCGGTGTTCTCGGACATTTCAGTGCGCAAGGCCAACGAGCAGCGCATGAAGCGCCTGGCGCATCACGACCCACTGACCGACTTGCCCAACCGCACCCTGTTCTCCGACCGCTTGCACCAGGGCATTGCCCAATCGCTGCGTGAGCGCAAGCCACTGGCCCTGATGTTTGTTGACCTGGACAAATTCAAACCGGTCAACGACGAGCTGGGGCACGCCGTAGGCGACTTGCTGCTCAAGGCCGTGGCCGAGCGTTTGCTCACCTGTGTGCAACGTGATTCAGACACCGTGGCCCGCATCGGAGGAGACGAATTTGTGGTGCTGTTGCTGGAGATGCGCAGTGCCCAGGATGTGATGGCGGTTGCGGTCAAAATTTGCGACGCACTGGCGCTGCCCTTTGACCTGCCCCCGCACCAGATTCGCATTTCTGCCAGCATCGGTGTGGCCCTGTGCCCAGACCATGGCATCGATGGGGTCACGTTGATGAACCATGCCGATGCCGCCATGTACCATTCAAAATCAGCCGGGCGCAACCAGGTGACGCTGTTCAACCCGCAGCTGGATGTTCAAAAATCAAAGGAAAGACACACCGATGACTTATCAAGCCTCTGGCAATCGCTATGACACCATGCCCTACCGCCGCTGCGGTGCCAGCGGCCTGAAACTGCCCGCCATCAGCCTGGGGTTGTGGCACAACTTTGGCGATGCCACCGCGCTGGCCACACAACGGCAGATGCTGCACACGGCGTTTGATCTGGGCATCACCCATTTTGACTTGGCCAACAACTACGGCCCACCCTATGGCAGTGCCGAGACCAACTTTGGCGCACACC
>JBGSRY010000400.1:0-3141 GCA_041737325.1 Rhodoferax sp.
TTGCGTTCGCAGTGTTCATACGCTGTCTCCGGTCATACGGCGGTAAATCACATCAAACACCACGGCCACAATCAGCACCTGGCCAATGATCACGTAACGCATGCCAATCGACACATCCAGCAGCAGCATGCCGCTGTCAATCGACTGCATGATGAGTGCCCCGAGCACCGAGCCCGAGATCGAGCCACTGCCCCCGGCCAGCGCCGTGCCGCCAATCACCGCTGCGGCAATCACATACAGCTCCAGCCCGGTGCCCAGGGAATTGGTGCCGGCATTGAGCCGGGCAATTGAGACGATGGCGGCAATGGTGATCAGCACGCCCATCAGGGCAAACAGCATCAGCGTGACGCGGCGCACCGGAATGCCCACCAGCGCCGCTGCCTCGGGGTTGCCGCCCATGGCAAACACGTAGCGGCCAAAGCGTGTGCGGTGCACGATGAAAGTCAGCACCAGCGCCACACCAGCCCAGATCAGCACCGGCACCGGAATGCCCTGGGGTGCGTCTTTGCTGGGAATCTGGTAGCTGTTCATGGCCGCCACAAAAGCCAGCACCAGCCCCACCGGCACCAGCACAATGAGCGCATCCAGCCACAGCGGGTTGTTGGGCAGTTCATAGGCGCTGTTGGCACGCCGCCGAGACCAGGTCTGGGCCACCAGGGCCAGTACCATCAGCCCTGCCAGCAGCCAGCTTGGGGTAACCCCAATGGCCCCGTCGTAGCCGCCGCCCAGGCGTTGAAATAATGCGTCGTTAACCGGTTGTGTCTTGCCGTCGGCCACCAGAAAGGCCGCGCCGCGAAACGACATCAAACCGCCCAGCGTGACCACAAACGACGGTACACCAAGCATGGCGGTCAGCGCCCCTTGGTACATCGACACCGCGATACCAACGGCCAGCCCGGCCAGTGAAGCCGTGACCCAATGCCAGCCGGCGGTGTACATCAAAGTGGCAATCAACACCCCCACAAAACCCATGACCGAGCCGACTGACAAGTCGATGTGTCGCGCCACAATCACCAGCGCCACAATGGTCGCCACGATGCCCACCACCGCTGTTTGCTGGGCGATGTTGTAGAGGTTCTCGGCCGACAAAAACAGTCCGCCCGAGAGTACGTTGAACACCAGGGCAATCACGGCCAGCACCGTGCCCATCATTACCAGCCGCCAGTCGATGGCGGCCTGTCTGAGCGAATTTAAAACGGGATTCATGCACTCTCCGCAGGACATAAAAAAACCGCGAGCTGTTCCCAGCCCGCGGTTTGAGGGCTCTTCTTCAGTTCTTTAGGACACTGCAGACGGCGCGATGACCATCCACCCAGGGCACCCGCGGAACTGGCTCCGCCAGGCCGCTGGGTGCGCCCCCCTTGAGGGGGGAGCCGCGCAGCGGCTCAGGGGGTGCTTTCTTACTTGCAAGCGGCAGGGCCTTTGGCGGCATCTACGCCTTTGCACAGGTCTTCCTTCTTGATCCAGCCAGCCTTGACGACTTGGTCCAGGTTCTTGGCGGTGACCGGCACGGGTTTCAAGAACTGGGCTTGCAGCGCCACTTTCTTCTCGCCACCGTCCCAGGTTTTGGCACCGGCCACTTTTTGGCCTTTGGCCAGGGTTACCGCAGCCGCTGCCGCATCACGGCCCAGGTCACGTGCGTCTTTCCACACCGACACGGTTTGGGTACCCAGGGCCACACGGTTCAGCGCAGCGTGGTCACCGTCCTGACCCGACACCGGAATGCCCTTGATGCCCTTGGCGCTGAGCGCGGCCACCACACCACCCGCTGTACCGTCGTTGGAGGCCACCACCGCATCCACCTTGCCGCCGGTTTTGGTGAGGATTTGCTCCATGTTTTTCTGCGCCACTTCGGGCTTCCAGCCTTCGGTGTATTCCTCACCCACAATCTTGATGTCGCCCTTTTTCACGGCAGCGTCAATGATTTCCTGCTGGCCTTCGCGCAGGAAGTTGGCGTTCGGGTCAGTCGGCGAGCCCTTGATCATCACGTAATTGCCCTTGGCCTTGGCGGCAAACACGGCACGCGCCTGCATGCGCCCCACTTCCTTGTTGTCAAAGGTGATGTAGAACACACCGGGCGCTTCGATCAGACGGTCATAGGCCACCACTGGAATTTTTTGCTGCTTGGCCTTGTTCACGGCGGGCAGGATGGCATCTTTGTCCATGGCCAGAATGATCAGTGCTTTGGCTCCTTTGGCGATCAGGCTGTCGATGTCAGCCAACTGTTTCTCAGGCGAGCCACCGGCATCGGCGCTGATGTAACTGGCTCCGGTTTTGGCCAACTGCGCCTTGATGGCGGCCTCGTCGGTTTTCCAGCGCTCTTCTTGGAAGTTGGACCAGCTCACCCCCACCACTTGGGCAAACGCGCCAGCAGCGGCCATGCTCAGGGCAAAGGCAGTCAATGTTGTCTTCAGTTTCATCAGTCTCTCCGGTTATGCAGCCTGTTTCAGGCCTTTGGTTTGTGACGGGCTCCTCAGGAACCATCGTTCTGTACTACATCAAATAGTTTGAACGATGAACTAATTGTGTTGTCGTTCTTTGTGGTTGCGAATAGGGATAAACCCGACATAGTTCAATGATCAAACTTATTGGAGATGGGGTGCCACGTTGGCACAACCGCGCCTGGGGTTGCTGCTGCGTGATGGCCGAAAACTGACAGCACCGTGGGATGAACTACAGGCCCATGTTTCGTTGATGGCAGAAGCATAGAAGGCCACCAAGCCCTGCGGTGGCCATCAGTTCAAGACGGATGCCCACGTCGTTCAGGTCGTGATATTTTGAGTCAAATTGCCATCTAGCCCATATTAAATAAGGGCTAGCAGCTATGCTAAATAGAGCATTTTCAATGCGCTTACGCCGCCCGCCTGGATTTGACTGGCAACAAAAACCACCCATAGGCCAGTGCCTGCGCCGCTAGCAGCAGCGCAAAGGTCAGCTTGAACGCATCGGCGCGCGCCAAGCCCATGCTGCCACCCAGGTCCAGCGCCGCGCCAATGCCCCACTGCAGGCCAAACGCGCCCACAAACACCAGCAGGTTCAGCGCCGTGTTCACGCGCCCGGACAGCGCCACCGGAAACGCCGCACTGAGCTGTGAATACGCAATGTTGCTCAGGCTGAACGAGATGCCCAGCAGCGGCCACA
>JBGSRY010000428.1:0-1865 GCA_041737325.1 Rhodoferax sp.
GGTGGCCCACGGCAATCGCACCGCCGTTCACGTTCAGGCGCGCGTTGTCAATGCCGAGACGGTCACGGCAATAAATCACCTGCACGGCAAAAGCTTCATTGAGTTCCCACAGGTCAATGTCGTCCACCTTCAGGCCCAGGCGGCCCAGCACCTTGGGGATGGCAAACACCGGGCCAATGCCCATTTCATCCGGTTCACAACCGGCCACGGCAAAGCCCAAAAAGCGCCCCAGCGGTTGCAAGCCCTTGCGCTGCGCAACCACCTCGTCCATCACGACCACCGCGCCTGCGCCGTCCGAGAACTGGCTGGCGTTACCTGCAGTCACCACACCACCAGGCACGGCAGAGCGCAAGTCCTTGATGCCGTCATAGGTGGTACCGGCCCGGATGCCTTCGTCCTGGCTCACGGTGACCTGTTTGGTGGTCAAGCCCAGCAGCTTGTCGGCCACGCCCATGGTGACGGTGATGGGGGCAATCTCGGCCGTGAACAAACCAGCTTCAAGTGCAGCAGCCGCTTTTTGCTGGCTGGCTGCGCCAAATTCGTCCATCGCCTGGCGTGTGATGCCGTAGCGCTTGGCCACAATTTCAGCCGTTTCCAGCATGCTCATGTAGACCTGGGGTTTGACCCGGTTGAGTTCGGGGTCGCGCAGCATGTGGGTGTTCATTTCTTGCTGCACGCACGAGATGCTCTCGACCCCACCGGCCACATAAATGCTGCCTTCGCCGGTCATGATGCGTTGCGATGCCAGGGCGATGGACTGCAGGCCTGATGAGCAAAAGCGATTCACCGTCATGCCGCTGACCGTCACCGGGCAACCGGCACGCAAGGCGACCTGGCGTGCGATGTTGGAGCCGGTTGCGCCTTCAGGAAAGGCACAGCCCATGATCACGTCTTCAATTTCTGCGGCATCGATGCCGGCCCGCGCGATGGCGTGCTGCACCGCGTGGCCGCCCAGCGTGGTCCCGTGGGTCATGTTGAAAGAGCCCTTCCAGCTTTTAGCCAAAGGGGTGCGGGCAGTGGAAACAATTACGGCGGATGTCATGTTTATTCCTTTTTTAATAGCTACTCGCCCTTAATTCATAAGGGCTATAGGTCAATTTAACCAAATGTTTTACCCTCGGCAGCCAAGCGTGCCAAGAGCGGTGCGGGCTGCCAAAAGCTGGCATCGTCGAGCGGGTTTTGGGCAAAGTGCTGCATCGCTTGCACCACGTTGAACAGCCCCACCTCATTGGCGTAGTTGAGTGGCCCACCGCGAAACACCGGAAAGCCATAGCCAAAGATGTAGACCACGTCGATGTCGCTGGCCTTGTTGGCAATGCCTTCTTCCAGAATATGCGCGGCCTCATTCACCAGGCTGAACACCAGGCGTTGCACAATTTCTTCGTCTGAGATGTTGCGTGGGGTAATGCCCAATGCGGCGCGGTGGTCTTCGATCATTTTGACCACCTCAGCATTGGCAATGGCATCGCGCTTGCCAGGCACATAGTCGTACCAACCCGCCCCGGTCTTTTGTCCAAAGCGGCCACGCTCGCACAGCAGGTCGGCGGTTTTGCTGTATTTCATGTTGGGTTTTTCCACGTAGCGACGCTTGCGGATGGCCCAGCCAATGTCGTTGCCCGCCAGGTCGCCCATGCGAAACGGCCCCATGGCAAAGCCAAATTTTTCAACGGCCTTGTCCACTTGCGCCGGGGTGCAGCCTTCGTCCAGCAAAAAGCCACCCTGGCGACCATATTGCTCGATCATGCGGTTGCCAATGAAGCCGTCGCACACGCCTGAGACCACGGCGGTTTTCTTGATCTTTTTGGCCAGGTTCATGACGGTGGCCAACACGTCTTTGGCAGTTTGGTCGCCGCGCACCACTTCCA
>JBGSRY010000469.1:0-4230 GCA_041737325.1 Rhodoferax sp.
GCCTTGGGCAACACACTGGAACTGCAAAACAAACTTCCGCAGGCGATAGACAGTTACGGCCAAGCCTTGGCGCTTAATCCAGAAGAAGTCAAACTCCACAGCGATGTGCTGAATTTACTCAGCCTGGATGACCGTGTCAGCCGCACACAATGGCAGCAAGCGCATCACGCATTTGGCGCTTATTTTGAGCCCCGTTTTGCTTCACCTCCGATCGCATTCGATCACGTTAAAGATGTGCAACGGCCGCTGCACATTGGGTTTGTGACTCATGATTTGTTTAACCATGCATTGGCCAACTACCTTGAACCCCTGTTCAAAATGCTAGCCAAGCGTGCCTCACTGGTGTTGCATGCTTACTACACAAGGACTGATGAAGATGCCGTTACCGCTAGATCACGCCCGTATTTTCAGCATTGGCACCCCGTAGCCCACTGGGATGATGAGCAACTGGCGGCGCACATTCGATCTGACCAGATTGATATTCTGGTGGACTTGAATGGCCACACTCTACCCAATCGGCTCTTGGTTTTCGCACGCCGGGTGGCTCCGGTCCAAATCAGTTGGCTCGGCTATTTGGGCAGTACGGGTCTGAAGGCCATGGATTACTACATAGCGGATGCGCTCTGGTTGCCGCCAGACCCATTTGCACCGTGTTTTTCTGAAAAATTGGTGTGCCTTCCGTGCGCGGTAGTTTTTGAGCCAGACCCTTTGGCACCGCCGGTGAATGCACTGCCAGCACTGACCAATGGCCACATCACATTTGGCAGTTTCAACCGTCTGAACAAAATCAACCCCAGTGTCATTCGCACCTGGGCTGAAGTACTCAAGCGGGTGCCTGACTCAAAACTGGTTTGCGCAGGCATTGCCCCTTCTTTTCAAAAAGACCTGCTGACCCAATTTGAACAACAAGGTGTCCATCCAGGCCGACTGACTTTCTTGGACCGGGCTGTCACCCACGAGTACCTGGCTTATCACCACCAGGTAGATTTATGCCTGGACACGTTCCCCTTTGGTGGTGGCGCAACCACCGCACACGCCGCGTGGATGGGTGTCCCCACACTGTGCTGGACAGGCGACAAGCCCGCCAGCAGATTTGGTGCAGCTGAACTGCAGCACCTGGGTCTTGCTGAATTTGTGGCCACTGATGCCAACGAATTTGTCGAATTGGCTTGCCATTGGGCTACCCATATCTCTGCCCTGGCTGAAGTCAGAGCGGGGCTGCGCGAGCGGTTTGCACGTTCTGCGCTATGTGATTTCAACGGTTTTGCCAACCTTTTTGAAACCATGTTGCGCACCGTGTGGCAACGCTGGTGCAAGGGGCTGCCTGCAAAAGCCATTCAGATTGAAAGTTGCATGATGAACACAGGCGCCGCTGCCGCTTTAACGGATGAACCCTCCGATTTAGAGCAACAAGAACTGACCGACCTTTGCAACCAAAGTCGCTTTCTGGAGGCTGAAGCCCTGGCCAGGTCGCTGATTGCCAAGTTTCCAGAGCATGGTTTGGCACGAAAACATCTGGGGGCTGTGCTGCACCACCTGGGACGCTATAAAGAAGCGCTGCTGACGCACCGAACAACGGTTCAATACCGCACCAACGACTATGAAGCACATTTCAATTTGGCTTGTGAACTCCAGCAACAGGGCATGCTGGACGAAGCCGTTAAAAGCTATCTTGCGGCGCTGGGCCTGCAACCTAACAACCCCACTGCCTATAACAATTTAGCCAATATTTTCAAAACCATGGGGTTAAACCCGCAAGCCGAAAGCTATTGCCGCCAAGCTTTGGCCTTGAGCCCCAATATGGCCACTGCGCACAACAATTTGGGCAATGCGTTGCATGGACAGGGTAAATTTTTGGAGGCGGTGCAAAGCTATCAGCACGCCCTGGCCCTGAAGCCTGACTGGGCTGAAGCCCTGAACAACCTGGCTATTGTTTTGAAGGACCTGGGTGAATCTGAGTCGGCGCAAGCGGCGTACCGGGCTGCCCTGCGCGTCAAACCCGACTGGGCTGCAGCGCACAGCAATTTGCTTTTTTGCCTGAGCCTGGACGTGAACACCACACCGCAAGAACTGCACGCGCAACACTTGGCGTTTGGTGAGCACTTTGGGTCTTTAGTGGCACGCCAAAGCGCTACACACACCAACAACAAAGATGCGCATCGCCAGCTGAAAGTGGGCTTTGTTTCTGGTGACTTGTATGACCATGCGCTTGCCAATTTTTTTGAGCCCATGTTCAACGCGCTCAGTGCACGGCCAAGCCTTGAGCTGCACGCTTACTACACCCATGTTTATGACGACGCGGTCACAAAACGGTTGCACACCAGTTTCAAAGCTTTCAATTTTGTAGCGGGCTACACCGATGCCGACTTGGCTGAAAAAATTACGGCTGATGGTATTGACATATTGTTCGATCTGTCTGGGCACTCTGCCCACAACCGGCTGTTGACGTTTGTCCGCAAGCCCGCGCCGGTACAAGTGAGCTATTTGGGCTATTTGGGCACCACGGGTTTGCAGGCAATGGACTACTACCTGTGTGACAAAGCATGGTTGCCACCTGAATCAACCTGGCAACTGGCTGAAAAAGCGGCTTGCTTACCATCAGCCATTGTTTTCCAACCCAGCGATTCAGCCCCCGCAGTCAATGCGTTGCCAGCCATAAAAAATGGCTATGTGACATTTGGCAGCTTTAACCGCCCGAACAAAGTCAATGCCTCAATGGTGATGCTGTGGAGCATGTTGCTGCGCAATGTGCCTACGGCTCGTCTGGTATTTGGTGGCATGCCGCCAGACAGTCAAAACGCGTTGTGCCAAAGTTTTGCCAACGAAGGCATTGCCGTGGAGCGTTTGACTTTTTTTGAACGCTGCAACTTGCCAACCTATCTGGCGCTGCACCACCAGGTTGATTTTTGTTTAGACACCTACCCGCATGGCGGCGGAGCCACCACAGCCCATGCCGCCTGGATGGGCGTGCCGTCCCTATGCCTGGCGGGTGAAACACCTGCTAGCCGACTGGGTGCCATGGAGATGCACCACCTTGGCTTGGACAGCTTTGTAGCCACCAGCATTGAAGACTACCTGGAAAAAGCGCAATACTGGGCAAGCCACGTGACGGAGTTGGCCACTATTCGCGCTGGAATGCGTGAACGTTTTAGGCACTCACCCCTTATGCAGTATGCGCAACATGCTACTCATTTTGAAGAACTGGTGCGCAATATGTGGCAGCGCTGGTGTGATGGTCTGCCACCTGATGCCATCACTATCAACACGGCTGTGTCCACCATGCCCACACAACAACCCGCTACGACCTTAACCCCTGCTCCACAAACGCTGCTAGCCACATTGGTTGATTTGTTTGAAGCCAAAGAATACGTGGCAACTTGTGCGCTGGCAAAACGACTCACGCAGCAATACCCCGGCGAACCCCTGGCCTGGCGGATTCTGGGCTATGTTTTGCAGGCACAAGAAAATTATGCAGATTCAATTGCACCACTCAAACAAGCCCTGGCCATCCATGCGGACGACCCGGTTGTACAGCACAATTTGGGCATGGCACTGGTCACCTTGAACCAAATCGACCAAGCGATGCCCCACCTGCAAGAGGCTGTGCGTCTGGACCCCAGCTACGGCAAAGCCCTTGTCAACTTGGCCATGGTGCAGCAATTTAAGGGCGATATGGATGCCGCCCAGGCAAGTTGCGAAGCTGCCTTAGCTGTCAACGAACAAGATGCGTCAGCCCATATCCAACTGGGCAAGGTGCTAGAAGAAAAAGGACAACTCTCACAGGCGCAAGCTTGTTACTACCGCGCGGACATGGCGCACGAACCTCGGCGCGAGGTGGCCCACAGCAACGTCCTGTATTTGCTCAACCATGATGTACTGGTGGAGCCCCGGCATTTGCTGGAAGAACATCTTGAATTTGGCAGGCGATTTGAGAGCCCGCTGCTTGGTCAAACACCACACCACACCAATACCAGAGAGCTGGACAGGGTTTTACAGATTGGTTTTGTGTCGGGTGACTTGAACCACCATGCGCTTGCAAACTTTTTGGAGCCCCTGTTTGAGCAACTCTCTAAACGGGAAGCACTGAACCTTCACGCTTTTTATACAAAAAACCAAGATGACACATACACCCAGCGGATGCGTCACCAGTTTGCCAAGTGGCACCCTGTGGCCGACTTGGATGATGCCCAACTGGCTGAGTTGGTGCGTGCTGAAAAAATTGACATTTTG
>JBGSRY010000433.1:0-6226 GCA_041737325.1 Rhodoferax sp.
TAAATGTGTGAATACGCGCGCGATGAGCCCCTTCAAGCGCGTCAGCTGCCAAGGTGATGTCACGATCGTTGGCTCTTGACAGCGAACAGACGGTTGAATCTTTGATGACATTGGCGATGGCTTTGATGGCTTCAAAATCGCCATTGGAACTGGCAGCAAAACCGGCTTCGATGACATCCACCTTTAATCGTTCCAACTGCCGTGCAATGCGCAACTTTTCATCCCGTGTCATGGAAGCACCGGGAGACTGCTCACCATCACGCAAGGTAGTATCAAAAATGACCAATTTATCTGACATATTGTTTCTCCGAGGATGCTTGAAAAAAAAACCAGCTTTGTTTGAGCCAACAAAAAAGCCCGTAGCGGATGCTGACGGGCTTTTGGGGTTGATGCAATCACGCGCTAACCACTCCGCCCGAAGGACGACAGGATTAGCAGTAGTGCGAATGAATGCATGGGTTCAATATACCACATGCGTTCACTTGTGCAGTCCACGTTCTTCCGGTTCGTCCGTTGAGGTACTGATCACACTGGTTGGAATACCTTTGGCCTTGCGCCAGAAGTACAAAACATAGCCGCTCAATCCATACAAAACAAACAGGCCAAACATCACAATTGGCGGGTCAATGTTGATCACGGCAATACCCATGGCAATCATCACAATCACCACAAACGGAACGCTGCGTTTCATGTGGATGTCCTTGAAGCTGTAAAACGGCACATTGGTAACCATGGTCAGCCCGGCGTAAAGCGCCAAGGCAAACATCGGCCAAGCCCAGTAAGGTCCATCAAACCCCAAATCGGTCATCACCCAGATGAAACCGGCGACCAAAGCCGCAGCCGCAGGCGAAGGCAGTCCCTGAAAATAACGCTTGTCAACCACCGCTGTATTGACATTGAACCGCGCCAGTCGCAAGGCCGCACACGCACAATAAACGAACGCAGCAATCCAACCCCAGCGCCCCAAGCCTTTCAGCGCCCATACGTACGCAATCAGCGCAGGAGCAGCACCAAAAGAAACCATGTCAGAGAGCGAATCCATCTGTTCGCCAAACGCACTTTGGGTATTGGTCATGCGGGCCACACGACCGTCCAGGCTGTCGAGTACCATGGCACAAAACACGCCCACTGCAGCCAAATCAAAGCGTCCATTGATGGCCATCACAATGGCATAGAAGCCACCAAACAGTGCCGCCAAGGTAAACAGATTGGGCAGTATGTAAATGCCTTTTCGGCGCTTTTTGACCACCACATTGTCGTCACTGTCTTGCGTGTTCACATCATCCATTGGTTCAGCCTCAGATAGGTCTTCATAATAACAAAGGCCACCGAAGTGGCCTTTGCTCTACATGGCACAACCCTCAATTGCGGGTTTGGTCGACCAGCTTGTTCTTGGCAATCCAAGGCATCATGGCGCGCAGCTTGCCACCCACGATTTCGATCGGATGATCAGCCGTGTTGCGGCGACGCGCCGTCATGCTGGGGTAATTGGTGCGACCTTCCAGAATGAATGACTTGGCGTAATCGCCATTTTGAATGCGTTTGAGGGCATTTCGCATGGCTTCGCGGCTTTGTGCATTGATGACTTCCGGGCCTGTCACATACTCGCCATATTCCGCATTATTGGAAATTGAATAGTTCATGTTGGCGATGCCGCCTTCATAGATCAGATCAACAATGAGCTTCAGTTCATGCAGGCACTCAAAGTAAGCCATTTCTGGTGCGTAGCCGGCTTCTACCAGCGTCTCGAACCCCATCTTGACCAACTCAACGGCACCACCGCACAACACGGCTTGTTCACCAAACAGATCCGTTTCGGTTTCTTCTTTGAATGAGGTTTCAATAATGCCTGCCTTGCCACCACCATTGGCCATGGCGTAAGACAGCGCTAATTCACGAGCCTTGCCGCTCTTGTCCTGGTGGATGGCAATCAGATGCGGCACACCCCCGCCTTGGGTATAGGTGTTGCGCACGGTATGGCCAGGAGCCTTGGGTGCCACCATCCACACATCCAGGTCAGCGCGGGGAATAACCTGGTTGTAATGCACGTTAAAACCATGCGCAAACACCAGCGACGCACCTGTCTTGATGTTGGGAGCCACATTGTTGCTGTACACATCAGCAATTTGCTCATCTGGCAACAAAATCATGACCACGTCAGCAATCTTGACCGCATCATTGACTTCCATGACATTCAAGCCAGCCTTGCCCACTTTGTCCCAGGAAGCGCCGCCTTTGCGCAAACCCACAACCACCTTGACACCACTGTCGTTCAGGTTCTGCGCATGGGCATGGCCTTGACTACCGTAACCGATGATGGCCACGGTTTTATTTTTGATCAGGCTCAAATCACAATCTTTATCGTAAAAAACTTTCATCGCTCACTCCGTTGTAAAAAAATAAATCAATAACTTTGCGGGACAGATCTTTAGCTCTGTCCCCAACTGATTAAAAGCGGGACAAATCGTTAGCTATGTCCCCAACTGACTAGGGGTGGGACAGATCGCTAGCTCTGCCCTCAACCAGCTACACGCGCAAAATCCGTTCGCCCCGACCAATGCCGCTGGAGCCGGTACGCACGGTTTCCAAAATAGCGCCGCGCTCAATTGCATCCAAAAACGCATCATTCTTAGACTGGTCACCGGTCAACTCAATGGTGTAACTTTTCTCGGTTACATCGATGATGCGCCCCCTGAAAATATCGGCCATACGCTTCATTTCTTCGCGCTCTTTACCCACCGCACGCACCTTGACCATCATCAACTCGCGTTCGGTGTAGGCACCTTCAGTGAGGTCAACCACTTTGACCACTTCAATCAAGCGATTCAAATGTTTGGTGATTTGCTCAATCACCTCATCCGAACCGTGGGTCTGAATCGTCATGCGTGACAGACTCGGGTCTTCGGTAGGCGCTACGGTCAAGGACTCAATGTTGTAGCCGCGTGCAGAAAACAAACCAACCACCCGAGACAAAGCTCCAGCTTCATTTTCAAGCAAAACTGCAATGATGTGTTTCATGATCAAAGATCCTCCGAGCTCAACAGCATTTCAGTAATGCCTTTCCCGGCTTGCACCATCGGGAACACGTTTTCTGTGGGGTCTGTGCGGAAATCCATGAATACGGTGCGGTCTTTCAACTTGCGCGCTTCCCGCAGTGCAGGTTCCACATCAGAAGCCCGTTCAATCAACAGACCCACATGGCCATAAGCTTCCGCCAATTTGACAAAATTGGGCAAGGCATCCATGTAGCTGTGGCTGTAGCGGCCTTCATATTCCACCTCTTGCCACTGTCGCACCATGCCAAGGTAGCGGTTGTTCAACGCCACAATTTTGATCGGGGTGTTGTACTGCAGGCAAGTCGACAGCTCTTGAATACACATCTGCACCGAACCTTCTCCGGTCACACAAAACACTTCACTTTCAGGTTTGGCCAGCTTGATCCCCATGGCATAGGGAATGCCAACACCCATGGTGCCCAAACCACCCGAATTGATCCAGCGCCGTGGCTCGTCAAAGCGGTAATACTGCGCAGCCCACATTTGGTGTTGACCCACATCGGAGGTGATGTAGGTATCCGCATCCTTGGTCATATTCCAAAGCGTTTCCACCACATATTGGGGTTTGATGATGTCATTTTTGCCGTGGTCATATTTCAAACACTGGGTCTTGCGCCAGCCTTCAATCGTGTCCCACCAAGCACCCAGTGCATTGGCATCTGGTTTGACAGCCCCCTCCTTGATCATGGCAATCATTTCAGACAACACGTCTTTAACATCACCAACGATAGGAATGTCTACCCTGACGCGCTTGGAAATGCTGGACGGGTCAATGTCAATGTGGATGATCTTGCGTTCGTTCTGTGCAAAATGCTTGGGGTTGCCAATGACACGGTCATCAAACCGCGCCCCAACCGCCAACAACACATCACAATTTTGCATGGCATTGTTGGCCTCCACCGTGCCATGCATGCCAAGCATACCGAGGAACTTGCGGTCACTGGCCGGATAAGCCCCCAACCCCATTAAAGTGTGGGTAACGGGGTAGCCCAGCATGTCGACCAGCTGGCGCAGCTCTGCAGATGCATTGCTGAGCAGCACGCCACCGCCGGTGTAAATGTACGGACGCTTGGCGGCCAGGAGCAATTGCAACGCTTTGCGAATTTGCCCACCGTGGCCTTTACGTACCGGGTTGTAGGAGCGCATTTCAACCGACTGCGGATAGCCGTGGTAAGGCACTTTTTTGAACGACACATCTTTCGGAATATCCACCACCACCGGCCCCGGGCGTCCACTGCGTGCAATATGAAAAGCTTTTTTCAGGGTGTCCGCCAAATCATGCGCGTCCTTCACCAGAAAATTGTGCTTGACGATGGGGCGCGTGATCCCGACCGCGTCACACTCTTGAAAGGCATCCATGCCAATGGCATGCGTAGGCACTTGGCCACTGATGATCACCATGGGAATGCTGTCCATGTAGGCCGTGGCAATACCGGTGACTGCATTGGTCACTCCCGGGCCGGATGTGACCAGCGCCACACCCACATCACCCGTCGCACGGGCATAACCGTCAGCCGCATGAACCGCAGCCTGTTCATGCCGCACGAGCACGTGTTGAATGGTGTCCTGCTTGAAAAAAGCGTCATAAATGTGCAGCACAGCACCGCCTGGATAACCCCAGACGTATTTGACGTTTTCAGCCTGCAAGGCTTTGATCAGGATTTCTGCACCGCGCAACTCGTTCTCGGAGCCTGCCGCTGCGTGCTTGAGCTTGCTGGTGGTTTGAGATTTTGAAGCGTCTGCCGACACTGTTTCGGCTTTTGAAATAGTCATGATGAACCTTTGTGAATTTCTCTAACGAAAAACCTTGGGTGCTTCTTTGCAAACACTTGTGGTGCTGCATTGAAACTTAAGGCCAAAACCATGGGCGCACTGATTTTTGCGCCGAACCTTGACCCGTTTGCATTAGTTAGCCGGTGAATTATCGCACTGTCCGCTCGTCGTTTTTGTGACCTGTCCTGGGATGCAATAATTCAACTCCATCTCATCCGCTCATTGGGAGCGTGGGGCTCTGCATTTTTTCGACCTTTTTGTAAAGTCACGCTCTTGGCTACCCCTGCTGAACTCTCTGATTTTCTGAAAACCGTTGAGAAACGCGCCTTCAAACGCACGGCGTACCACGTGCGCAACGATGAATCAGCTCTGGACATTGTGCAGGACAGCATGATGAAGCTGTCGGAACATTACGGCGACAAGCCCGCCGACCAATTGCCCATGCTGTTCCAGCGCATCCTCTCCAACTGCACACTGGACTGGTTTCGACGCCAAAAAGTCCAGAATGCGCATTTTTCATCCTTCAGCGATTTCCAATCCGCCGATGAAGACGATGACTTTGACATTCTGGGTAGCCTCAGCACCGCCGACGTACCTGCGGAATTTGAGAACCCCGAAACCCAAAGCCAGCGGGCGCAAACTTTGCTTGCAATTGAAACCGAACTCTTATCACTGCCAGGTCGTCAACGAGAAGCATTCTTGATGCGTTACTGGGAGGATATGGACGTTGCGGAAACAGCAACGGCCATGGGATGCTCACAGGGAAGTGTCAAAACACATTGTTCAAGGGCCATACACAGTCTGATCAAATCGCTTTCAGCCAAGGGAATTCGGCTATGAAAAACACCACACCACACCACCGGCAAGACCGTTTCAACCCAGCCCTTGACGCAGCCGGGGAACATTTGGCTGCGCGCTTGCTCAGCCGTGTGGATGACATCGATGCCCACACCTTGCAACGCCTGCGCGCGGCCCGAGAACAAGCGGTGGAACAGCGCCGCCTGGCACTGGTACAGCAGGCGCAAACCAGCTTGTCTTTTGCGGGTCACGCCCCCCACAGCGCAGGCAACCCTGTGCCGCATCCCTCCAGATGGCCGCAGCTCAGTGGCATCGGCATGTTGCTGGCTTTGCTGTTTGGGTTGTGGCTGATTGATGCCATTCAAACGGAAGATTCCACGCAAGATGCTGCCGAGATTGACCGTTTCCTGTTGACCGACGACTTGCCCCCTGCGGCTTATCTCGACCCAGGATTCAAGCACTTTCTGAAGCTAAGCTACCCCACTGAACCACATTGACATCATGCGAAAGAGCTTTCAAAGCCGCCTATTCACCGCCGTGCTGCTGCTGAGCTTGGTCTGCGCTGGGCTGCTGGCAATAACGCAGGCGCAGGCGCAGCC
>JBGSRY010000508.1:0-4657 GCA_041737325.1 Rhodoferax sp.
ACACCCCCGCGCGCACCGATGCGGCAGCGGGCCCTGTGGCGGCTGCAGCCAAACCCTAAAATTACGCATCCCTTCACGCCCCCAGCAGCCACTCGGCTGCCCTCTCTTTTTTCTCTGACTGCCATGCAAGACAAATACAACCACCTTGACGTTGAACCCGCAGCGCATGCCCACTGGCGCGCACTGGACGCTTACCGTGTGAATGAAAACGCGCAGGACGTGAACGGCAAGCCGAAGAAGAAGTTCTACGCCTGCTCCATGTTGCCCTACCCCAGCGGCAAGCTGCACATGGGCCACGTGCGCAACTACACCATCAACGACATGCTCACGCGCCAGTTGCGTATGCAGGGCTACAACGTGCTCATGCCCATGGGCTGGGATGCGTTTGGCTTGCCGGCTGAAAACGCCGCGTTAAAGCATGGCGTGCCACCGGCCCAATGGACGTTTGAGAACATTGCCTACATGAAAGGCCAAATGCAGGCCATGGGCCTGGCCATCGACTGGAGCCGCGAGGTGGCCACCTGCACGCCCGAGTACTACAAGTGGAACCAGTGGCTGTTTTTGAAAATGCTTGAGAAAGGCATTGCCTACCGCAAAACCCAGGTCGTCAACTGGGACCCGGTGGACATGACCGTGCTGGCCAACGAGCAAGTGATTGACGGCAAAGGCTGGCGCACCGGTGCGGTGGTCGAAAAGCGTGAGATTCCGGGCTACTACCTGGCCATCACCCAATACGCCGACGAGTTGCTGGCCAACGTCACTGGCGACAAGATGCCGGGCTGGCCCGAGCGTGTCAAGCTGATGCAGGAAAACTGGATTGGCAAGTCTGAGGGTGTGCGCTTTGCCTTCACCCACGACATCCGTGGAACCGATGGCAAGCTGATTGGCGACGGCCGCATGTACGTCTTCACCACCCGCGTCGACACCATCATGGGTGTGACCTTTTGCGCGGTGGCAGCCGAGCACCCCTTGGCGCAACACGCTGCAGCCAATAACCCTGCACTCGCAGCCTTCATTGAAGACTGCAAAAAGGGCGGCACGACCGAAGCCGAGATGGCTTTGAAGGAAAAAGTCGGCATGGCCACTGGTTTGTTCGTCACGCATCCACTGACCGGCAAGCCAGTGGAAGTGTGGGTCGGCAACTACGTGCTGATGAGCTATGGCGACGGCGCGGTGATGGGCGTGCCTGCGCACGATGAGCGCGACTTTGCGTTTGCGCTGAAGTACGCATTGCCGATTCAACCTGTGGTGGCTGTTGGAAACCAGGTATTTGATACGTCTGTATGGCAAGACTGGTACGCCGAAAAGGGCGCGGGCGTGGCGGTCAACTCCGGCAAATATGACGGCCTGGCCTTCAAAGCCTGTGTCGATGCCGTGGCTGCCGACCTGGCGGCGTTGGGCTTGGGTGAGAAAAAAGTCACCTGGCGCCTGCGCGACTGGGGCGTGAGCCGCCAGCGCTACTGGGGCACGCCGATCCCGATCATCCATTGCCCCGAGCACGGCGCGGTGCCGGTGCCTGAAAAAGACCTGCCCGTGGTGCTGCCGACCGACCTGGTGCCCGATGGCTCTGGCAACCCGTTGAACAAATGCGAGGCGTTTCACGCCGGTGTCACCTGCCCGGTGTGCGGCCAGGCGGCGCGGCGCGAGACCGACACCATGGACACATTTGTCGATAGCTCGTGGTACTTCATGCGCTATTGCGACCCCAAAAACACCGAGCAAATGGTGGCCGAGGGCGCAGACTACTGGATGCCAATGGACCAGTACATTGGCGGGATTGAGCACGCCATCCTGCACCTGCTCTACGCCCGTTTCTGGACCAAGGTGATGCGTGACCTGGGCCTGGTGAAAGTGGACGAGCCGTTCACCAAGCTGCTTACCCAAGGCATGGTGCTGAACCACATTTACAGCCGCCGCACCGACAAAGGCGGCAAAGACTATTTCTGGCCAGCGGACGTGGAACATGTGCTGGATGCGGCTGGCAAGGTGACTGGAGCCCGGCTCAAGGTTGAAGTCGACGGCCTGCCTGTGGGCACGCCGATTGACTACGAAGGCATTGGCACCATGAGCAAGTCCAAAAACAATGGTGTTGACCCGCAGGACTTGATTGAGCAATACGGGGCCGACACGGCGCGTCTGTACACCATGTTCACCGCCCCGCCCGAGGCCACGCTGGAGTGGAACGACACGGCGGTGGAAGGCAGCTACCGCTTTCTGCGCCGCGTCTGGAACTTTGGCAGCAAACTGACTGCTATTGATTTTGAAGCTGCTAGCGCAGTATCTACAAGGGCTACAGGTCTAAAAGATATAGAGTTTGGCAAGGAGGCCAAGGCCCTTCGGCGTGAGATTCACACGGTGCTCAAGCAGGTGGACTACGACTACCAGCGCATGCAATACAACACCGTGGTGTCGGGTTGCATGAAGATGATCAACGCGCTGGAGGGGTTTGCACCCACACTGGGCACAGCAGGGGCTGCAGCACCCGCCGCCATGACCGATGCCACAGCCGGTGCGCAAGTGGCGCTGGTCGAAGGCTTTGGCATTTTGCTGCGCTGCCTGTACCCGGCCACGCCGCACATCACCCATGCCTTGTGGTCGCAACTGGGCTACGCCGGTGTGCTGGGTGATTTGCTGGATGCGCCGTGGCCACAGGTGGATGCCAGCGCCTTGGTGCAGGACGAAATCGAGCTCATGCTGCAGGTCAACGGCAAGTTGCGCGGCTCCATCGTGGTGGCCGCCCATGCCGACAAAGCCGCCATTGAGCAAGCTGCGCTGGCCCATGACATGTTCCAGAAAATCGCCAACGGTGCCGCACCCAAAAAAGTGATCGTGGTGCCCGGGCGCTTGGTGAACCTGGTGCTTTAAACCATGGATACCGTTGCATCGCCCACTCCGTTTGCCCTGCGGTCGCGTCGCAGGCTGTTGCAGCTGGCCGTCACACTGAGCAGTGCCGCGGCGCTGGCGGGGTGTGGTTTCAAGCTGCGTGGCAGCCAGAGCTTTGTCTTCACCAGCATTGCCGTCATGCCGGCTTCGGGCACTGCGGTGGCGCAAGAGTTGCGCCGCTCTTTTGGCCCATCGGTGCAGGTATTGGCAGCAGACCAGCCGCTTGACAAGGCGCAGCTGGTGCTGACCATAGCCAACGAGCAGCGTGAAAAAACGGTGGTCGGGGTCAACGCCTCGGGCCAGGTGCTTGAATACCAGTTGCGCATGCGGGTGCAATTGCGGCTGCGCACGGCCAAAGGCAAAGAACTCATTGAGGGCGTTGAAATAGCGCAGCAGCGTGACATCAGCTTCAATGAATCTGCGGTGTTGGCCAAAGAAGCCGAAGAGGCTTTGTTGTACCGCGACATGCAGACCGACATCGTGCAGCAAATCTTGCGTCGCTTGTCCAAACTGCAAGCCGCACAGCTGGACTGAGCCCGGTGCGGGTGGCAGGTGCTTGACTACACTACGGCGCTATGCAACTCAACCCTGCCCAGCTCAGTGCGCACCTGGCCAAAGGCCTCAAAAGCCTCTACACCCTGCACGGGGACGAGCCGCTGCTGATTCAGGAGGCGCTGGATGCCATTCGCAGCGCCGCACGTGCCCAGGGCTTTACCGAGCGCACCTCACACACCGTCAGTGGAGCCCATTTTGACTGGAGCGAGGTGCTGGCCGCAGGGGGCAGTTTGAGTCTGTTTGCCGACAAGCAAATTCTGGAGCTGCGCATTCCCAGTGGCAAACCGGGCAAGGACGGCAGCACGGCGTTGCAGCAGTTGGTTGAACAGTGCCGTGGCAACGACAGCACCCTGACGCTGGTGGTGCTGCCACGGCTGGACCGCATGACCAAATCAAGTGCCTGGTTTGCTGCCCTTGAGGGCGGCATCACACTGGAAGTGAGCCCGGTGGAGCGTGCCGCCCTGCCGCAGTGGATCGCGCAGCGCCTGGCTGCACAAGGCCAGCGTGTGGTGGCTGGTGAAGAGGGCCAGCGCAGCCTGCAATTTTTTGCCGACCGGGTTGAGGGCAACTTGTTGGCGGCGCACCAGGAAATTCAAAAACTGGCGCTGTTGCACCCGGCCGGTGAACTCAGCTTTGAGCACATTGAAAGCGCGGTGCTCAATGTGGCCCGGTTTGATGTCTTCAAGCTCAGTGAGGCCGTGTTGGCGGGCCAGTTTGAGCGGGTGCAGCGCATGCTCGATGGTCTGCAGGCCGAGGGCGAGGCCGAGGTGCTGGTGCACTACACCCTGGCCGAAGACATTCGCGCCCTCAAGCGCGTCAAAGATGCCATGGGCCAGGGCAAGCCGCTGCCCATGGCATTGCGTGAACAGCGTGTGTGGGGCCATAAAGAGCGGCTGTTCGAGCGCGTGCTGCCACGCCTGAGCGACGCTGCGCTGGCGCAACTGTTGCAGGCAGCGCACCAGGTTGACGGCATTGTCAAAGGCCTGAAGCAACCCGATTGGCCCACCGATGCCTGGCAGGCACTGGCGCGGCTGGCCATGCAGTGCTGCAGTTTGTGTGCCGCGTCTCCCGGGCCGTCCCGATCGTTGCGGGCCGGGGCCAGAACCTGAACCGGCACTTTGCTGCCTACCAAGCCAGATGTCAGCCCCGGTTGCTTGCCCTTCGTGTCATGGCGTGATGCAAAAACACACGCTGCCCAGTGTGATGGCCGGCACGGTGT
>JBGSRY010000614.1:0-10612 GCA_041737325.1 Rhodoferax sp.
GAGGAACGTGCCGTGCTCGATCGTGTCGACACCACCATGCGATTGGCCAGCGTCAAGCCGCCGCGCGGCGAGGACAAGTGCAAAGGGGTAAAGAGCAAACTCATGGTGGTGTGGCGGCCAAGCCTGGTGATGTGAAGCGCAAAGCATAGCCCACCCAAGCAGCGACAACCTGATCCGCTGCCGGTTCGCCTGCGGTAACCGCCCCGGCCCTGCGCCACTAAAATCGCAAGTTAACCTTTTTTGTTTCTTTTTTCTCTGCGGAGCATTTCCATGGCTGAACTCACCCAAGCACCCCAAGCATCCACACCTGCGGGTGTCAGCCGCGTCGATATGGCCAACGCCATCCGCGCCCTGAGCATGGATGCCGTGCAAGCCGCCAATTCCGGCCATCCCGGGGCCCCCATGGGCATGGCCGACATGGCCGTGGCGCTGTGGGGCAGCCACCTCAAGCACAACCCCAGCAACCCCCACTGGTTTGACCGTGACCGCTTTGTGCTCAGCAATGGCCACGGCTCCATGCTGCTGTATTCGGTGTTGCACCTCACCGGCTACAAGCTGCCCATCAGTGAATTGAAAAACTTTCGCCAGTTGCACAGCAAAACCCCTGGCCACCCTGAAGTGGACGTAACCCCGGGTGTTGAAACCACCACCGGCCCGCTCGGCCAGGGTATTGCCAACGCGGTCGGCATGGCGCTGGCCGAGAAATTGCTGGCCCAGGAATTCAACCGCGACGGCCATGAAGTGGTCAACCACCACACCTACGCCTTCATGGGCGACGGCTGCATGATGGAAGGCATCAGCCACGAAGCCGCAGCCCTGGCCGGGGCCTGGAAACTGGGCAAGCTGATTGCGCTGTATGACGACAATGGCATATCGATCGACGGCCAGGTCAGCCCCTGGTTCATCGACAACACCGCACTGCGTTTTGTGGCCTATGGCTGGAACGTGCTCGGCCCCATCAACGGGCAAGATGCCGAGCTGGTGGCGCAGACCATTGCCCGCGCCAAAGAATGCACCGACAAACCGACGCTGATCATCTGCAAAACCGCCATTGGTGCTGGCAGCCCGAACCGCGCCGGCACGGCCAAAGCGCATGGCGAACCGCTGGGTGCGGAAGAAATCAAGCTCACCCGCGAAGCCATCGGCTGGACGGCGGCCCCGTTTGTGATCCCTAAGCCCATTCAGGCCGCTTGGGATGCCAAAGCCGCTGGCAGCGCCGCCGAGAAAGCCTGGAACGACAAATTTGCCGCCTACAAAGCCGCCTACCCGGCTTTGGCCAAAGAACTGGTGCGCCGCATGAAGGGCGAGCTGCCGAAAAACTTTGCCCAGGTGGCCGTAGACACCGCCGTGGCGGCACACACCAAGGCAGAAACCGTGGCATCGCGCAAGGCATCGCAACTGGCGCTGGAAGCCTTCACCGCTGCCTTGCCCGAAATGCTGGGTGGCAGCGCCGACCTGACCGGCTCCAACCTGACCAACACCAAGAGCACCCCGGCCTTGCGGTTTGATTCATTGAGCGGTATTGGCAACGGTGGCCGCCACATCAGCTACGGCGTGCGCGAATTCGGCATGGCGGCCATCATGAACGGTGTGGCACTGCATGGCGGCTACATTCCCTATGGCGGTACCTTCATGACCTTCAGCGACTACAGTCGCAACGCCATTCGCATGGCGGCGTTGATGAAACAACGTGTCATTCACGTGTTCACCCACGACAGCATTGGCCTGGGTGAAGACGGCCCCACGCACCAGTCGATTGAGCACGCCGCGTCCTTGCGCCTGATCCCCAACCTGGACGTGTGGCGTCCGGGTTACACGGCCGAGACCGCCGTGGCCTGGGCCGTGGCGCTGCAAAACAAAACCAAACCGACCGCCTTGCTGTTGAGCCGCCAGAACATCAACTACGCCCCCAAAGACAGCCTGGGAGACATCAGCAAGGGCGCTTACGTCCTGGCCGAACCGAGTGAAGTGGGTCTGAAGAAAAAAGCCCAGGCAGTCATCATCGCCACCGGCTCCGAGGTGCAACTGGCCTTGAAGGCGCAGGAACTTCTTGCTACAAGAAAAATAGCTGTACGCGTAGTTTCCATGCCGGGTAGCAGCACTTTTGATCAACAAGATGTGGTCTACAAAGATGCGGTGCTGCCCAAAGGTTTGCCGCGCATTGCGGTGGAAATGGGGGTCAGCGGTGGCTGGTGGAAATACGGCTGCGCGGCGGTGGTGGGCATTGACACCTTTGGCGAATCAGCCCCGGCCCCGGTGCTGTTCAAACACTTTGGCTTCACGCCCGAGAATGTGGCGGACACGGTGGAACAAGTTTTACGCAAGTAAATGGGTTTTGATTTTTTAACTTTTTAGGAGAAACGTATGACGATCAAGATTGGCATCAACGGCTTTGGCCGTATCGGCCGCAACGTGTTGCGCTCAGCGCTGCAAAATTTCAGCGACATCGACGTGGTAGGTATCAATGACCTGCTGGAGCCCGAGTACCTGGCTTACATGCTGCAATTTGACTCGGTGCACGGCCGCTTCAAAGGTGAAGTTTCGGTGTCGGGCAACACGCTGGTTGTCAATGGCAAAAAGATTCGCCTGACGCAAGAGCGTGACCCGGCCAACCTGAAATGGGGCGACGTGGGTGCAGACATCGTGATCGAATCCACCGGCCTGTTCTTGGACAAATCCAGCGCCCAAAAACACCTGGATGCCGGGGCCAAGAAAGTCATCATGTCGGCCCCCAGCAAAGACGACACGCCGATGTTTGTGTTTGGTGTCAACAGCGCCAGCTACGCTGGCCAGACCATCATCAGCAACGCGTCATGCACCACCAACTGCCTGGCCCCGCTGGCCATGGTGATCAACAACAAGTTTGGCATCAAACGCGGCCTGATGACCACCGTGCACGCCGCTACCGCCACGCAAAAAACCGTGGACGGCCCGAGCAACAAAGACTGGCGCGGTGGCCGTGGCATTCTGGAAAACATCATCCCCAGCAGCACGGGTGCCGCCAAGGCCGTGGGCGTGGTCATTCCTGCGTTGAACAAAAAACTCACCGGTATGTCGTTCCGTGTACCGACCAGTGACGTGTCGGTGGTTGATTTGACCTGTGAGCTCAACACCAGCGCCACCATGGCCGAAATCTGCGCCGAGATCAAGGCCCAGTCCGAAGGTGCTTTGAAAGGTATCCTGGGTTACACCGACCAAAAAGTGGTGGCCACCGACTTCCGTGGCGAAACCCGCACCAGCGTGTTTGATGCCGATGCCTCCATTGCCCTGGACGGCACGTTTGTCAAACTGGTGAGCTGGTATGACAACGAGTGGGGTTACTCCAACAAGTGCCTGGAAATGGTGCGCGTGGTGGCTAAATAAGCGGGCTACAAGCCGCTCCTCAAAAAAGCGCCTGCGGGCGCTTTTTTATTGCAGGTCCAACAGCACCCCATCGCAGCCATCTTCAATGATGTCGAGCACCTGTTCCATGTCACTGGGCTGGCCGTAGAAAGGGTCGGGTACATCGGCGCTGGTTGCAGCGCTGCAGTAGTCGGTAAAGGCGTGCAGCTTGGCCTGATGCTGCGCCGGGCACTGGCTGCGCAGGGTATGCAGGTTGCTCTGCTGCATGGCAAGAATCAAATCAAAGTGTTCAAAGTCTGCCTCTTGCAGCAACCGCACCCGCAGCGCGGACAAGTCATAGCCACGGCGCAGCGCATGCTTTTGCGCGTGGTAATCAATCGGCTCACCCGTGTTGAGGTCATGCGTGGCAGCAGAGGCCACCTCCAGCTGCCGGCCCAGGCCGCGCTGAATGGCCTTCTGGCGCAACACCTCTTCAGCCGTGGGGCTGCGGCTGAGGTTGTCGGTGCAGACAAAGAGAACAGACGTGGTTTTCATGCGCCAGATTGTCCCTCATCAAACCGATCGGGGTTGGGGCACTGCGATACTTGAGCCCTTCTTTCTTTGGCAGCGCTCCTATGCTCACACTTCACCTGGCTGACTTTTCACTCGAACACTTCATGGCGTGTTACTGGCAGCAAAAACCGGTGGTCATTCGCCAGGGCTTTGCCGCCTTTGAAGACTTGATCAGCCCCAATGACCTGGCCGGACTGGCATTGGAGGATGCAGTGGAGTCGCGCCTGGTTTACAAAAAAGACGACCAATGGCAGGCCGAAACCGGGCCCTTTGAATCTTTTAAGCGTTTTGGCAAAACCGGCTGGACGCTGATTGTGCAGGCGGTCAACCACTATTCGCCCGAGGTGGCCGAGCTGGTCAAACCCTTTGCCTTTATCCCCAAGTGGCGGCTGGACGATGTGATGATCAGCTACGCCACACCCGGTGGCGGTGTCGGGCCCCACATTGATTTGTACGACGTGTTCATCTGTCAAGGCAGTGGACGGCGGCACTGGCGCGTGGGCAACACCGGTGCGCACCGGCAATTTGCGGCGCATCCGGCACTGTGGCACACCGACCCGTTTGAGGCCATCATCGACACGGAACTGGAGCCGGGCGACATTTTGTACATTCCACCAGGCTTTCCGCACGATGGTGTGTCGCTGACCGAGTCGATGAGTTACTCGGTCGGCTTTCGCGCCAAATCAGGCTGCGACATGCTCAGTGGATTGGCCGACTATGTGCTTGACAAAGACCTGGGCAAGACCCTGCTGGCCGACCCCAAACGCCCGATGGCCCAGCACCAAGGGCAAATCGACGCAAGCGACTTCACCCTGATCCGCGCCAACCTGCAGAGCCTGCTGGACAACGACACCCTGATGGCCGATTTTGCTGGTAGCTACTTTTCCAAAACCAAATGTGCACTCGATTTACAGGCTCTGGACGAGCCGCTTGAAGTGGCCGACGTGGCAGAGATGCTGCAACAACAGCCCTTGGTTCGCACCGGCGGTCTGCGCTGCTTTTACGTGGATGCCACAGTGGCCCAAGGCGTGTGCTATGTGGACGGTGAACGCTATGACTTTGGCCCAGAGCTGGCTCAAGTCGTGATGGCCGTGTGTGACCACGACGAGCTGACCCATGCACAGTTGGCAACAGCGCTGCAACAGCCGGTATCGGCCTGCCAGTTCACCGACTGGGTGAACGCTGGCTATTGGTACTTTCGGGATTAATTGACAGCCGACACCTCGATCACCGCGCGGCCCAACTGACGCTCAATCTGGGTGATGGAAATCACCCCACGAATGCGGGCCGGCCCCTGGGCCGTGGCCGTCTGCACCACCAGCAAATGGGTGTGGCCCACTTTCTTGAAGGTGGCAATCACCTCGCCCACGGTGGCATTTTTCAACTCGTTGTAATCCAGCGCATCAAGCTGGCTCAACCGGGTCATGACATCGGCCACACTCAAATCCTGCCGCTCAATGTGGCGTTGGTTGACCAACCGCATGGGTTTTTCGCCCATCAGGTCAGCCGCCGTCACCAGCCCTTCCACGCAGGGGAATTCGCTCACCACAAACAGCGAACGCACGCCCTGTTGGATCATGGCCTGCTCGGCCTTGTCCAGCATGGTTTCGGGGTCAATGGTGGCGGCCCGAACCTGGGCCAAGTCAGTCATCACATCCAGGGCCGGTGACGCAAACGTCACGCCTGCAGCCGTTTTCGGCTGCGCCTGCGGGATGCAGGTGTTCTCTGGAAACCTGAAAGTGGTCAGGGCAAGTTCACGCATGGGCTATCTCCTGGGTTGGTGTGGGGCACCGGATTGAAGTTCGATTCAGTTTAGCCCGGCTCACTTAACCCTACCTGAAACAGCGCATGTGAAATGGTGAGGAATTGTTAACCCCGCATCAGCGTGCTCTTGCCAAACAGGCTTTCCACCAAATCCACAGCCAGCTCGGCCGTCTGGTTGTGCAGATCCAGCGCCGGGTTCAGTTCCACAATGTCCAGCGAGGCCAGGCGGCCGGTGTCGGCAATCATCTCCATGCACAACTGCGCCTCACGGTAGGTCGGGCCACCGCGCACCGTGGTGCCAACGCCAGGGGCAATGGTGGGGTCCAAAAAGTCCACGTCCAGGCTCACATGCAAATGGGTGTTGGCATCCACCAGTGCCAGCGCCAGTTCCATGGCGTGGCGCATGCCCATCTCGTCAATGAAGCGCATGTCAAACACCTCAATGCCCATGTCGTGCACCAGCCGCTTCTCGCCGGCATCGACACTGCGAATGCCAATTTGCCGAATCGATTTGGGGCTCAGGGCAGGTACGTGGCCACCAATTTCAATCAGCTCTTTGGGCCCCTGGCCGCACAGACAGGCCACCGGCATGCCGTGGATGTTGCCGCTGGGGGTGAGCGTGGCGGTGTTGAAATCGGCATGGGCATCAAACCACAGCACACGCAGTTTTTTACCCTGGTCGCGGCAATGGCGCGCCACCGCGCTGATCGAGCCGATGGCCAGACAATGGTCGCCGCCCAGCATGATCGGCATGCGCCCAGCCTGCAACTCAGCGTAGCTGGCTTCATGCAGCAATTGGTTCCACTGCGTCACCTCGGGCAAATGGCGAAAGCCGTTCACCGCTGCCTGCCAGGGGTTGGCCGGGCCGCTCAGGTTGCCACAGTCTTTGACATCAATGCCAAACTGGGCCATGGCTTGCGCCAGACCGGCCACGCGCAGGGCTTCCGGCCCCATGCGTGCGCCCAGTGTGCCTGCGCCCACGTCAGTGGGTACGCCAATCAAACTGACACTGCGCAAAACGGACGTGCAAAGGGGTGGTGTGTTCATGCGGCTAAAACCAGTTCATCACGATGGGCCGTGACTTTACCCTGCATCGGTGCGACACAGCCCGCAGCGCTTGGCGCAGCCGGGCGCAACAGGCCAAACAGGTCTTTTGGATGGCTCAATTCGGGAATCAACGCCAAGCGCTGCCCCAGACCCAGCTCACGTGCGGCTTGGCGCAGGAAGCGCAACACCGAGTAGTCTTGCAGCGCAAACCCGACCGAGTCAAACAGGGTGATTTGCTGCGCGCTGGTGCGCCCGGCGGCTTGCCCGGTGAGCAGACGCCACAACTCGGTCACAGCAAAGTCAGCGGGCAAGTGTTGCAAGTCACCTTCAATGCGGGTCTGGGGCTCGTATTCCACAAACACGCTGCTTGCGCGCAGCACGTCGGGGTGCAGCTCGGTCTTGCCGGGGCAATCGCCACCCACACCGTTGATGTGCATGCCGGGCTCAATCATGTCAGCGTTGAGGATGGTGGCATTGGTTTTGTCGGCGGTGACGGTGGTGACGATGTCGGCTCCGCGCACCGCCTGCGCCACGCTGTCACACACGGTCAATTTCAGGCCGGTGTGTTGCAAATTGGCCAGCAGTTTGGCCGTGGCACGTGGGTCGGTGTCAAACAACCGAATTTCTTCAATGCCCATCAGGTAATGAAACGCCAGCGCCTGAAACTCACTTTGCGCGCCGTTGCCAATCAGCGCCATGCTGCGGCTGTTGGGCCGCGCCAGCGCTTGTGCCGCCACCACCGACATGGCAGCGGTGCGCAGAGCGGTGCTGACGGTGAGTTCGCTCAAAAAGTCGGGCGTGCCGGTGGCTACATCGGCCAGGGCACCAAAGGCCATCACACAGGGCAATCCAACCTGGGTGTTTTTGGGGTGGCCGTTGACGAACTTGAAGGCATAGGTTTTGTCGTCTGACACCGGCATCAGCTCAATCACGCCGCCGGCTGAATGGTTGGCCACGCGCGGGCATTTTTCAAACTCAGGCCAGCGGCGGTAGTCGGCGGCAATGGTGTCGGCCAGGCGCTTGAACACGGTGGGCAGACCCAGCTTGCCGACCAGGGTCACGACATCGTCGACGCTTAAAAATTGGGTGTGGACAGGGTGTGTAGTGGTCATGATGCAGAGTCTCCAAATGTTGTTGGAGCCAGTGTCGCAAGCCTGCAGCACAATGTAAATCGTCAATATTGCTTCAAATTAGACATAAAGCTATCATTTAGTCATAAACAATTGACAAAATGCCATGATGGACACCACCGACCAACAACTGCTGGCGCTGTTGCGCACCGACGCACGCACCAGCGTGGCCACGCTGGCCAAAAAACTGAATGTGTCACGCGGCACCGTCACCAACCGCATCGCCAAGCTCGAAGACGCGGGCATCATCAGTGGCTACACCGTCAAGCTGCGCCCCGATGCGCAGCCAGCTGAGATCAGTGCCTGGATGAGCATTGCGGTGGATGGCAACGAAACCCGCACGGTGATTGCCAGCCTGCTGGGCGAGCCCGGCGTGGCCAGCTTGCACGACACCAATGGGCGATGGGATTTATTGGCTGAGCTGCGCGCACCCAACTTGGCGGAATTGTCCAAAGTGCTGGAGCGCATTCGCTTGGTGCGCTCCATCAGCAGCACCGAGACCAGCATCCATTTGCAGACCTACCGCTTGTCGTGAGGGGCATGCCGATCGGACTGGGGAGCGAGTTGTGGAGCGGGTGCAATGCAGCGGAAAGCGGTTCTACAGAAACGCAAATTGCCCGCCCCATACCTGACATTGCCAACAGAGCTCCGACAGTCAGTTGTAACTGCCAAAAATTTAACCAAATGGGAGCCCGAACTCGATCCGATGCAAAAACTCTTGCCGTTTTCCCCGCTGACTACTGCTACGGCTAACTCTGCCTACGAAGATGTTGGTTGGAGTTCATCCGGAACTGCTAAAGCCAAGGTCGCTTCGTCAGCCAATTCATCAAGCACAGTGAAAACACCATCGAGATCGTCGCGATACGAAGCAATGTAATTCCGCGTAAAGACACATCGCTCGATGTTCTGGCAGTCAAGACCACGGATGTGCTCGCGATACTGTCGCCAGTAGTTCCCCATCTCCTTGGCATCCATACCTCCAGGAAGTCCAGCCTTAGTTGCGATGTAGCCATCCTCATCTCTGCCCGAATAGAAGGGGCTGCTCAGATTTGACAGGCAGTGGTCGAGGAACAGAAAAACGTTGTCTTCATGGACATCCGGGTTGAAGCAAGTGCTGAACACGTAGTCGTTCATTAATTTCGCTATTCCCCCGCCGTCCTCAACCCCGTCCTCGTCATAGAGCCCGCAGCCCACACCTGAACCATTTGGAGGGAGCGAATTACTGAGTTGGTAGATCACAAAGGACTTCACAACAAATCGCGCCGAAGTGACGCGCCGGGCAATCGCAGTGACACTGTGCGGGGACTGAAAGTCCGGTGATGCGTGTTCTCCTAGCTTAGCGAAGGCTATGCCGAGGAACGCGTCAACTGGAGCGTCATTCACTTCAGCAAAAAAGTTTCGCTGTGAATCAATGTAGGTTCGTTTGAACAGGGCGAAAACCTCTTGAGACAGCTTTCGCATGCCCAACAATGCGAGCTTGTTGACCAACCCGGTCGTTGCTGCCGTTTTATCCTGATGGAAGATTAGCGCTGCGTGTAGGTTGTGCAGCTGTCCCTGACGATCCGCGGAGCACTGCAATCTGAACGACATAAGATCGTTCCAACCCAGTTCGCCACGATCAGGGTTCGCAAGCCGTTCAAGCAGACCTTTGCCTTGATAAGCGCGCTCCCCGAATATCCTCCACGCGATCCCTAGGACGTTCTCTGCGCTGTTTGGAAGTCGCCGCCCCGATGTCCGTCCCCAGCCGGCTCGATCCAACAGTCGCAACAGCGAATAGATCGACCTCTGCCGCAGTCCGCGATCGTCGTTCTCGAACGCTGAATAGCTGGGCAGATACTCGATGAGCGTCTCTATGGCCTCCTGGGCAAGGACGCTCGTGAATTCATGAGACTGATTGACCATCATCCTCCAGAACTGATCGTGCGCGTGCTCCCCTCGCTTCAACTCAAATTCCTGCGAATCGAGCACAGAAGCGATGGATGCACCTTTTCGAACTCGATCAACTGCGTCCTGGTACAAGACAAAGGTTTCTTGCGGTTCGGGTGTCGCGAAACGCACGATGAGCTTGAGGTATGCCTCCAAGTTCCGGGAGTCTTCACTGTTAAAGCACGCTCGGGATCGAAGAACCGACTCCTCAATGTTGCTTCCATCGCCAATAGCCAAGGCCCCAGCGTCAAACAACTGTTCCAGCAGGAACAACGGGGATCCTTGCAGCTCGCCCCTGAGCTGTACAAACGTCTCGACGTTCTTGAACTCTCGTTCGCCGTATTCGCGTCGCAGTGAGAAGGTGCCCCTGCGCCCCTCTGTCTCTTCGGCATAGATGCGCCTGAACAACCCAGGATAGTGCAGGTGCAACAGCATGAGGTTAATCAGGTCGCGTTTGTTGAAGTCTGTTCGGCCTAGGTCGGTCTTCTCAATCTGCATGAGAAGGATCGCGTTGATGAATCGCTTAACCTTGCGCAGGTTACCGACAAGAGGCAAGTACTGCGCGGCGTCGCCGCCGTCCAGGATGTCTGCCAGCTCGTTGAGAATGGCTCCCAGCTTAACCATCGTGTCAGAGGGCACGGAGCCCAGCTGGCTATCAACGCTTTCCCAGTCTCGCCGCAAGAAGTCGCGAAGGCTGGAACTATCGACGAACAAACTCAATTTGACCGTCACGAACTTTTCTAGGAACTCACGCGCTCTCGACCCCTCTTCCATGCTGCCAGCAAGGATCTCGGTGTCATAGCAGAGGACGTAGGTGGCCTGAGAGAGCTTGAACGTGCGTTTCGTCGCGA
>JBGSRY010000620.1:0-7600 GCA_041737325.1 Rhodoferax sp.
TTTGAGGTCCATTTTGAGGTTCTTTTTGTGTATTCATATTAATCTCCATTCATAAATTAAATTTTGAGTTCCTAAATTCCACGTCATTATTTGATATTTTGGTTCATGGTTCATGGTTCACCAAGTGGTTGTGGCCTTTCAGGCCAATGCGCGCCAAGGTACGCGCGCACAAAAAGACCGTGAACAAGTTCGTCACTCGACGAAAAAGCCTTTTAAACAAAAAGGTACCGGTCGCGCACGTGCAGGTATGACTTCTTCGCCTCTGTGGCGTGGCGGCGGTCGGATATTCCCGAACATGCCGGATGAAAACTTCGCGCAAAAAATCAACAAAAAGATGTACCGCGCTGGTATGGCTTCAATTTTCTCGCAGTTGGCCCGTGAAGGCCGGCTGGCAGTGGTTGATTCAATGACGGTGGACTCGCCCAAAACCAAATCATTGGCAGCTAAATTCAAAGCCATGAACCTTGACTCCGTGCTGGTGATTGCTGATGAGGTTGATGAAAACCTTTACTTGGCATCACGCAACTTGGTCAATGTGCTGGTGGTGGAGCCTCGCTACGCCGACCCGCTGTCGTTGGTTCATTACCGCAAGGTGTTGGTGACCAAAGCGGCGATGGGCAAACTCCAGGAGATGTTCGCATGAGCCACGGTCCTAATTTAGTGAAATTTGACGAAGGTCGTCTGATGCAGGTGCTGGTTGCGCCCATCGTGTCTGAAAAGGCAACCATGGCTGCTGAGAAAAGCAATGCAGTGACCTTCAAGGTGCTTCAAGATGCAACCAAATATGAAATCAAAGCCGCTGTGGAATTGATGTTCAAGGTTGAGGTCAAGGGCGTTTCTGTTGTCAACACCAAAGGCAAAACCAAGCGTTTTGGCAAATCCGTCGGCCGCCGTGACAACGTGCGCAAAGCCTACGTCATGCTCAAGCCTGGTCAAGAGCTCAATCTTGGTGGGGAGGCTGCGTAATCATGGCTGTTATCAAAATGAAACCAACTTCACCGGGCCGTCGTGGCATGGTGAAGATTTCGCGTGATCACCTGTATAAAGGTGAACCCTATGCGCCTTTGCTTGAGCCTCAGTTCCAGCAAGCCGGTCGCAACAACAACGGGCACATCACTACACGCCATAAAGGTGGTGGTCATAAACACCACTATCGTGTGGTTGATTTCTTGCGCAACAAAGATGGTATTGCTGCCAAAGTAGAGCGCATTGAATACGACCCAAATCGTTCTGCGCACATCGCTTTGGTTTGCTATGCCGACGGTGAACGCCGTTACATCATTGCACCGCGTGGTCTAGAAGTAGGCAGTTCCATCATGAGCGGGTCCGAAGCGCCGATTCGTGTTGGTAATACGTTGCCGATTCGCAATATCCCGGTGGGTTCCATTATTCACTGCATCGAATTGCAGGTGGGTAAAGGTGCACAGGTGGTGCGTACTGCGGGAGCCTCTGCTACCCTGTTGGCGCGTGAAGGCATCTACGCTCAAGTGCGTATGCGTTCTGGTGAAGTTCGCAAAATTCACATTGACTGCCGTGCGACGCTCGGCCAAGTGGCCAACGAAGAGCACAGCCTGCGTCGTTTGGGCAAGGCTGGCGCAACACGTTGGTTGGGCATCCGTCCGACCGTTCGCGGTGTGGTGATGAATCCAGTGGATCACCCTCATGGTGGTGGTGAGGGTAAGACCGGCGAGGGCCGTCATCCAGTCGATCCTTGGGGTAATCTGACCAAGGGCTACCGTACCCGTAACAACAAGCGCACGCAGGTCATGATCGTGTCGCGTCGCAAGAAGTAAGGGGAAGGTAAATGACTCGTTCTCTCAAAAAAGGTCCTTTTGTGGATCATCATCGGGTAGCAAAAACTGAAAAAGCGGTTGCTACCAAGGATAAAAAACCAATCAAGACCTGGTCGCGTCGTTCTATGGTGTTGCCCGATTTCATCGGTCTGACCATCGCAGTGCACAACGGCAAACAGCACGTGCCAGTTTATATAACCGATCAAATGGTTGGCCACAAGTTGGGTGAGTTCGCACTGACCCGTACTTTCAAGGGCCACCCTGCTGACAAAAAAGTCGTCAAGAAATAAGAGGTGACCATGGAAACACGTGCAACCCTTCGTGGCGTTCGTTTGTCGGTGGACAAAGGGCGTCTGGTCGCGGACTTGATCCGTGGCAAAAAAGTGGATCAGGCTCTGAACATTTTGCAATTCACGCAGAAAAAAGCTGCTGGAATCATCAAAAAAGTTTTGGAATCTGCCATTGCCAATGCTGAGCACAATGATGGTGCTGATATCGACGAATTGAAGGTGAAAACCATCTATGTCGAGCAAGGCGCATCGTTGCGTCGCTTCACGGCTCGCGCAAAAGGCCGTGGCAATCAAATCAGAAAACCCACGTGCCATGTGTACGTGACGGTTGGAAACTGAAAGAGGCCAGGAAGTTATGGGACAAAAAATCCATCCAACCGGTTTTCGTTTGGCCGTTAGCCGCAATTGGTCATCGCGTTGGTACGCCAGCGACCGTGATTTTGCCGGCATGTTGGCCGAAGACACCAAGGTGCGCGAGTACCTGAAAGCCAAGCTGAAAAATGCTTCTGTGGCGCGTGTTCTGATTGAACGCCCGGCCAAAAATGCCCGCATCACCATTTACTCGGCACGTCCGGGTGTGGTGATCGGCAAAAAAGGCGAAGACATTGAAAACCTCAAGCGTGATCTGTCCAAGCAATTGGGCGTGCCAGTGGCAGTCAACATCGAAGAAGTGCGCAAGCCTGAAATCGATGCCAAACTGATAGCTGACTCGATCACCCAGCAGCTCGAAAAACGCATCATGTTCCGTCGCGCCATGAAACGTGCGATGCAAAATGCCATGCGTCTGGGTGCTCTGGGCATCAAGATCATGTCCTCTGGTCGTTTGAACGGCATTGAAATCGCGCGTTGCGAGTGGTATCGCGAAGGTCGCGTACCGCTTCATACCCTGCGTGCGGACATCGACTACGGCACTTCTGAAGCTAAAACCACTTACGGCATCATCGGTGTCAAGGTGTGGGTTTACAAGGGTGATACCTTGGGCCGCAATGACTTGCCCGTTGTTGAGACCCCGCGTCCTGATGACGAGCGCCGCCCACGTGGCCCACGTCGCGATGACCGTGGTGGTCGTCCTGGCTCTGACCGCCCTGCACCTCGCGGTGCCCGTCGTCCGGCCATGGGAACCAATGCTGCGCCTGCCGATGGCAGTGACAAACCCGCTGAGGCTCTTGGAGCCAACGCCACCAAACCCACCGTTCAGCGCGTCCGCAAGGTAGCCGCGCCAGCCGCTGCAGCAGCTGACGGTAAAGGAGAATAATCATGTTGCAACCCGCTCGTCGCAAGTACCGCAAAGAGCAAAAAGGCCGTAACACCGGCATTGCGACCCGAGGCAGCTCGGTCGCATTCGGTGACTTTGGCCTGAAATGTATTGATCGCGGTCGTTTGACTGCACGCCAGATTGAAGCCGCACGTCGCGCGGTTTCCCGCCACGTCAAACGTGGTGGTCGGATCTGGATTCGTGTGTTTCCTGACAAACCTATTTCCCAAAAGCCTGCTGAAGTGCGTATGGGTAATGGTAAGGGTAACCCCGAATATTACGTTGCTGAAATTCAGCCCGGCAAGATTGTGTTTGAAATTGTGGGTGTGACTGAAGAACTGGCCCGTGAAGCGTTTCGTTTGGCTGCTGCCAAATTGCCGCTTCGCACAGCCTTCGTGTCACGCATGATCGGTCAGTAATCAGGAGAAAATGATATGAAAACGACTGAATTACGCCAAAAAGATGTGGCTGCCTTGACAGCAGAAGTGAAAGCCTTGCAAAAGGCACACTTTGGCTTGCGCATGCAAAAAGCCACCCAACAACTCAATAACACAGCCACACTGCGCATTGCGCGCCGTGACATCGCTCGCGCCAAGACCATTCTGGTCGAAAAGCAAGCGGCTGTTTCATCCGCCAAATAAGGAGCGATCAATGACGGAAGCTAAAACATCCCTCAAACGCACCTTGATTGGCAAGGTGGTCAGTGACAAACGTTCCAAAACAGTCACCGTACTGATTGAACGTCGTGTCAAGCACGAGCTTTACGGCAAAATCGTTGGTAAATCCAGCAAGTACCATGCGCACGATGAAAAGGGCGAGTACAAACTGGGTGATGTCATCGAAATCACCGAAAGCCGGCCAATTTCCAAGACCAAAAATTGGGTAGCAACCCGTTTGGTGCAAAAAGCCGCGCTGATTTAAGTTTATCCAGACGCTGCTTGGCGGCATCCCAGAAAACGGCTCACAATGTGAGCCGTTTTTGTTTGTTTGTATATTTTTTTAAGTGGAGAAAGCAATGATTAAAGTCGGTGACGTGTTGCCCAGCGCAACCTTGATGGAATTTCATGAAGTTGAAGGTGGTGGTTGCAGCATGGGCCCTAATCCGGTCGACGTGCGCACTGCAAGCGCGGGCAAGACCATTGCCCTGTTTGCGTTACCGGGTGCCTTTACCCCCACCTGCTCCGCCAAACACGTTCCCGGCTACCTGGAAAGCCACGCGGCACTCAAAGCCGCTGGCGTTGACGAGATATGGTGTGTCAGTGTGAATGATGCGTTCGTGATGGGTGCTTGGGCACGTGATCAAAAAACCGGTGACAAAGTGCGCATGTTGGCCGATGGCTCTGCGATTTTTACCCAAGCCACTGGCCTGACGCTTGATCTGAGCAGCAAAGGTATGGGACTACGGAGCAACCGCTACTCCATGTTGGTCAAGGATGGCAAAGTGGTTGCGTTGAATGTGGAAGGCCCCGGCAAGTTTGAAGTCAGCGACGCAGCAACGCTGCTGGCCCAGGTAAAGGCTTGATTTTTTAGAGCTTGGCCATCAAATAGTGCGCCCCCTGCAGGGGATTGAAGTAGTAGGGGGCCACTTCAACAAAGCCGAGCTCTTCATACAGCGCGCGCGCAGTTTCCATTTCGGTCAAGGTGTCAAGCAGGATATGGTCGTAATTAGCTTGGCGGGCGCTGTCCATCACAGCTTGAGCCAGCAAGCGACCCACTCCTTGGCCCCGAAAGGCCGGGCGCACAAAGAGGCGCTTCATTTCACAAGCATTGGCGTAGTCCACATTGTCCAGCGGTCGCAGCGCACAGCAGCCTGCCAGCATCTCGCCACACAGCGCCAGTAACAAAGCGCCACGCGGTGGCGCGTATTCACCGGGCAGGTTGGCCAGTTCAGCTTCAAAATTCTGAAAACACAAGTCCACTTTCAGACTGCTGGCGTAGTCTTGAAACAAGCACCGCGTTTCAGCCATGTCAGACGGTGAAAGGGGTGCGTAAATATGAACGTGGTGTTGCAGCATGGACGCGTACTGTAGCTGATCGCGTGGTTGCAGACGCGGATTACGCGTCGAGCCAAGCGACCCAACTGGCCACCATGACACTGCAAGCCAGAAAGACAAGCAAGCCCTTCCAACGCTGGCGAGCCGAATCGACAGAGCTGGTGACAGCCTGTGGCACGACCTTGTCACCGGTCAACATCGGCTGCACCAGGTTGTTTTGCTTGACAACAAAATGAAAAGCGATGGCCCCCAGGTGCAACGCTACCAAAACCAGCAGGGCGGTTTTGCCGATTTGCTTGTGGTAGAAAGTCGCATAACTGACCCATTGAGCTGAAACATGTGCAGCCAGCGGCCCTGCGGCAGCAATTTCGTCGTCGCTCATCAGCCCGGTTGTCACCTGCAAAACCAGGACAACAAGCATCGTGTAAACAGATAGCGCACCCAACGGGTTGTGCCCGACATGGCTAGTGAAGCTGGCTCGGCCCTGGGCATAGCGCACGACGTGCTGCGGGGCATACAAGAAACTGGAAAAGCGCGACCAATACCCGCCCAGGAAGCCCCATACCGTACGGAACAACAGCAAGCTAGCGACCCCGTAGCCAAACCGGAAATGCCACGGCATAGCCGCCCCACCAAGACTGCCCGAGATCAACAACCCGGCCACGCAGAGCGCTAAAGCCCAGTGGAAGCAACGCGTTGGTGCATCCCAAACGCGGACAACAAAAGCCATGAACACCCCGGCATGGAATTAGAAAACGAAAAGGGTCGAGTGCTTATAAACCTCGACCCGCCTGGCGTTCAAGTCTAACCACGAAAGGTGTCGAGCTGTAAGACCAAGGCCAAACAGGGCATCTGGACAAGCTCAAAGCGGCCGTCAACACCACAGGCGGTGCCTGCAAGGCGTGTCACGATGACTTCCGCGCCAAGTAAGCAAGCTGTTCAAATCAGCCATAAAAAAGCCGTTGATCATTCAGGTCAACGGCTTTTTACATGTTTGGTGGTGATAGGTGGATTTGAACCACCGACATCAGCATTATGAATGCTGCGCTCTAACCAGCTGAGCTATATCACCAACGGAGCGGCATTATAGCCTGATGAGAACGTCTGCATTGTTTGAAGCGGCGGATGGCTGTGCAATTGGCGTGATTTCGTGGCCTCGGTCAGCGGTGTGTGAAGTTAGGCTTGCGTTTGTTCACAAATGCATCCATGCCTTCTTTCTGATCAGCTGTTGCAAACAGTCCGTGAAACAGACGGCGCTCAAACAGGATGCCGTCGCTCAGGCTGCCTTCAAAGGCCCGGTTGACCGATTCTTTGGCGGCCATCAGAGCAATGTGTGAAAACGCGCAAATTTGCAGCGCTGCGCCCAGGGTTTCATCCATCAACTTGTCCAGTGACACCACACGGCTGACCAGGCCCGCACGTTCTGCTTCCTCGGCATCCATCATGCGCCCGGTCAATGCCATATCCATGGCCTTGGCTTTGCCCACGGCGCGCGGCAGGCGCTGTGTGCCGCCGGCACCGGGAATGATGCCGAGCTTGATCTCTGGCTGGCCAAATTTGGCGTTGTCGGCGGCAATGATGAAGTCGCACATCATCGCCAGCTCGCAGCCGCCACCCAAGGCAAAGCCACTCACGGCCGCAATAACCGGTTTGCGGATGGATCGAATGGTTTCCCAGTTGCGGGTTATGAAGTCGTCTGTATAGACATCAGCAAAACTGAAGCTGGCCATACCGCCAATGTCGGCTCCGGCCGCAAACGCTTTTTCACTGCCGGTGATGACCATGCAGCCGATGGCCGGGTTGGCATCAAACGCCTGCAGCGCTTGTCCCAGCTCGGTCATCAGTTGATCGTTCAGGGCATTAAGTTGCTTCGGACGGTTCAGGGTGATGATGCCGACTTTGTCGGCTTCGGTGCGAACGGTGATCAGTTCAAACTTCATAAACGCTCCTGGTGAAAAAAATATATAAAACTAGCCTCTAGCCCTTTAATATAAAGGGTAACCAGCTATAGATTTAATAGTCAATCGCTGCCCAGCCAACCTGCAGCTGCTGCGTTGTCACGCAGGCTGAGCTTGATCTGGTGTGCGGTTGTGGTGGGCAGCGTCAAGGGCAGCCGCAACAAGCGTTGATCGCGGGCAACCAACGCGGTGCAGCGTTTGTTTTGCCCCAGGTACAGCGCTACGTCGTCGAGTTTTGTCAGTCGCCAGCTCTGGCTGGCTTTGCCGCTGCCGACTTCCAGGCCAAGCCATTCATCGCCTGCTGCCAGTC
>JBGSRY010000025.1:0-1579 GCA_041737325.1 Rhodoferax sp.
ACGTAGCCGCCGGTCCAGCCCATCAGAAACAAGCCGCCGCCGTAGCCCATGTTGGCGATCAAGCCGGCCATAGAGATGAACGACGCAGCAGACATCCAGTCCGCGCCGGTGGCCATACCGTTGAGCACGGGGTGAACCGCGCCGCCGGCTGAGTAAAACTCACTGGTAGACCCGGCACGTGCCCAAATGGCAATACCGATGTAGAGCGAAAAGCTCAAGCCCACCATTAAATAGATTGTGGTTTGAAGATCCATGTTTTAGTCCTCAGTCTTCTTGGACATCAAACTTGATGTCCAGGTTGTTCATGCGCCAGGCGTAGTAAAAAATCTGCGCCACAAAGATGTACATGGAACCCTGGTGTGCAAACCAGAAACCCAATGGGTAGCCACCAAGGTGGAATTGGTTGAAAAAGTCAACAAACAAAATACCCGCACCGAAAGACACCAAAAACCAGAGGGTCAGCACATTCCTCAAAAGTTTGATGGTTTCCTTCCAGTAGGCACTACTGTCGTAGTCATGCTTCATGAAGTCTCCTAGTTAAATTGATACCGATACAGAACAGCAATTGCTCGCTGCACCCAATACATCACGCTGTGCTTGCGCTATTGCGGGGGGGACTATTGCGAGGCATGCTTACAGCTTTCTGATAAATCGCGTGGTCTTGATGAAACCAAGGGTAAACACTGACAAACTATATTTTTACGAACCAGGGTTTGCGCAACATCAAGGATTGGTTGATTTGGTACGGCCAGCCCAGCCGGGGTTTGACCCTCGTCATGCCTACGCCATGGCATCAAACGCGTTCAAGCTACAAATGTGCCAGCGGCATCACCTCATTGGCCTCATCAGCCTGTAGCAACGCGATCAGTTCGGCCAGATCGTGGTCGAGCCGGTTCAAGGTCTGTTGGTTCAAATGATTGAGCGCGTCGGGCAGCACCCCTTCAAAAGGGCCTGGTGCCAGGCCCAGCAGTTTGAGTCCAGCCGGCTCCAAAAACAATTGCACCTGCCGCTTGTCCTGTTGACCTTTTTCGGTTCGTAGCAGGCCTTTTTGCAGCAGCCCCTTGACCAGATTGCTGGCGGTGGATTGGTGTACATCCATGGCGCGCGCCAGGTCGCCCAGCCCCACACCGGGCTGATCCCGGATCACGCTCAGCGCCCAGACCTGCGCGCCCCCCAGCCCCACCACCTTTTCAACCTGCTTGAAGTGGCTGCGCACGGCCCCAAAAACCACACGAAACCGCCGCAGCACCTGCGCCGAAGGACTGGGCAACATGGCAGCAGAGACAGACTTTGACATGCGTCGAACCCCAAAGTAAAGAGGCGCAAATCATAGTGCGGCAAGCTCCTGGCGCACCAGTTGCAGCATCAAATCGTCAAAGGTATAAAACCCGTTGTCACACCGCGCCAACTGCTTGAGCGCAAAGGCTGCACCCGTGCCAAAAGCGCGCCGCTCGATCGATTCATGAATCAGCCGCACGGTCTGGTAAGGAAAGCCAAAGATCACCTCATGATGGCCAACGATGCCGCCCAAGCGCAGCGATGTGATGCGATCGTCTTCAACCTGCAACGTCTGTGCAAT
>JBGSRY010000456.1:0-3539 GCA_041737325.1 Rhodoferax sp.
TATGTCACGCTGGAGCCCTGTGCCATGTGTGCCGGAGCCATGCTGCACGCCCGTTTGAAACGGGTGGTGTTTGGTGCCGCAGACCCCAAAACCGGTGCGGCCTGGTCCATGTTGAATCTGTTTGCACAGCCCCAGCTCAACCACCAGACCCAGGTCCAGGGGGGCGTGCTGGCCACCGAGTGTGGTGCACTGTTGCAGCAATTTTTCAAGCGCCAACGTGCGCATCAAACGCTGCACGGCAGTCCCTTGCGGGACGATGCGTTGCGCACGCCGAGCACGTGTTTTGACGCTGTACCGGATCTGCCAGGAGCCGTTGTTGAGCTTGCCGATTTACCGTCTCTGGCGGGCTTGCGCTTGCATTATGTGGACGCTGGCCCAACCGATGCGGCAACGGTTTACCTGTGCCTGCACAGCGCTCAATCCTGGTCGCAGCAGTGGCGCAGTTTCATGCTGGAGCAGGCCGGGCAGGGGCAGCGGGTGTTGGCCCTGGACCTGATTGGATTTGGCAAAAGCGACAAACCCAAAAAACCCTCTTTTCACACGCTTGCATGGCATGCCCAGGTGATCATGGAGCTGTTGCAACGTCTGAACCTGTCACCTGCGCAGCACTTGGTGTTGGTCGAGCCCACCGAGGGTGCGTACCTATGCCAGCCTGACGGCGCTACGTTGGCTGACCAACTCATGCAAGCGATGTCACCGCGCTTGACCGAACGACAATTACACCCTGCCGATGCCTTAACCCCAGCCGTATTGAAGGCCCCTTATCCTGATGCCGGGCATCGTGCTGCGTTGCGTGCCTTGGGGCCACTACACAAACCATGAAAAAACACATCTATATTTACTCGCCATCGGGTGCGGTACGTGACAAGGCCGCCTTTAAACGCGGCGTTGCTCGTTTGCAGGCCTTGGGACATGAAGTCGAAGTAGACCCGGATGCACTCGCCAGCGTGCAACGTTTTGCCGGGGACGATGCGACCCGTTTGGCCGCTATCCACCGGGCGGCAGCCAGCGGCGCGGATGTGGCGCTGATCTCTCGTGGCGGCTATGGCTTGACACGCATCCTGCCAGGCATTCGTTACAAACAGGTGGCCAAAGCCATTGACAAGGGCATGGCATTTGTCGGTATCAGCGACTTCACGGCTTTTCAGAGTGCGGTGCTGGCCAAAACCGGTGCTACCACTTGGGCTGGGCCAGCTTTGTGTGAGGGCTTTGGCGTGGGGGGCAAGCCGGATGCGGATGGCCATGGCTCAGGCATCGCCCCAGAACCAGACGACATCATGGAAGCCTGTTTTGACGACTTGTTGCAAGGGCAGGGCGAGGGCAGCGGCTGGCGACAAACGCTGGAGAAACTGCACAATGCTATTGAAACAATAGCTGTTAACCAAGTTAATAAAAGGGCTACAGGCCAATTTTATGTAAATAATTCGGTACTCTGGGGGGGGAATCTGACGGTCTTGACTTCACTGCTGGGCACACCCTATTTCCCGCAGATCAAGGGCGGCGTGTTGTTTCTGGAAGACGTGGCCGAACACCCGTATCGGATTGAGCGCATGTTGACGCAGCTGTTGCACGCAGGGGTGTTGCAGCGCCAGAAAGCCCTGTTGCTGGGGCAGTTCACCGGCTACAAACTGGTCAGCCATGACCGGGGTTTCAAGCTCCAAAGCGTCATCGATTGGGTGCGTCAGCACTGCAAAGTACCGGTTGTCACCAACTTGCCCTATGGCCATGTGCAAACCAAGGTGCTGCTGCCGGTGGGAGCCAAGGTTGATTTAGGTGTGCAGGGGCGTGATGCGATGCTGGTTTGGGGGCATTGGCATCAGCAGCCCTGAAAGTTCGCCTAAACTCGCACCATCAATGTAAAGGCGCTTTGTTCATGGGTGTTCAATCAACGGTTGTTTTTGCTGACTTGTTCGGTAGCACAGGCGTTTTTGAATCGCTGGGAAATGTCCAAGCCACTGAGCTGGTGACGGAAATCACCACCTGGCTGGCTGGCCGATTCGCCATCAATGGCGGTCGGGTGGTCAAATTTCTTGGCGACGGGGTGCTGGTGGTTTTTTCAGAAAACCGGCAGGCGGTGACCGCTGTGATAGATGTACAGCGGGCTTTTGAAGCGCGGTTTTTATCCGCCAACAACAACACCAAAATGCCACTTCGAATTGGCGTGGCGCGGGGTGATGTGGAGATGGTGGGTGATGACTGCTATGGTGATGCAGTGAACCTCGCCGCGCGCCTGAGTGAATTGACCGGGCCACAACAAATCTGGGTGAATGCCGAGGTGGTTGAGGGGCGTCATCTGGCGCAGGCTCCGCATCTGCGACCCTTGGGGCCGATTCAGGTCAGGGGACGCACCGAGTGGTGCAAGGTGTACCAGCTGGAGTGGCAGGAAGACCTTGATTCCCAAAATTTCACAATTCAATCGCCGTTGTCAGATGGACAGGATTCCACGCGCGATGTACTCGGTAGCCAGGTTGAACTGAGTTGGCTGGGTAGCTCCAAAATTTTCAAATCTTTTGAGCTGCCAATTCATATTGGGCGTGTGCGTCAGGCAGAATTTGTGGTGAATGACCCCCGCGTGTCCAGGCAACATGCCCGGTTGGACTGGCGTAACGGCAGCATCATGCTGGTTGATGTCAGCTCGTATGGCTGCTGGATCAGGTTTGCCGGTGGCGGCTCGGATGTGCTCTTGCGCCGCGAGGAATGCGTGCTCCACGGCCATGGTGAAGTGGCGCTGGGTACGCCTTTTGGCGATATCACTGCCCCGGTGATTACATTTTTGGTTCGGTAACCGGGGTAGCCGGGATCGGCGTGGCCTGGGCAATAGGAACCCGGCGAGCACCGTCAAAACGACGGCTCCAATAGGACAACCCCATGTTTTCGACCCGCACTTCTGCACCGGGTTTAGGCGAGTGGATAAATTGGCCTTCACCAATATAGATGCCAACATGGCTGAAGGCACGCCGCATGGTGTTGAAAAACACCAAGTCACCGGGCTGCAAGTCGGCCTTGTCAATGCGTTGGGTGGCTGCAGCTTGTTGCGCCGCTTTGCGGGGCAAGATCAGACCGACGGTTTGTTCGTACACTGTTTTGACAAAACCGCTGCAATCAAAACCGGTATCGGCCGAACTGCCGCCACGTTTGTAGGGTACGCCCAGAAACCCCAGAGCGCTGTTTACCAGATCAGAAGCCGTGTCGGTGACTGAAAGGCGCGCCGCATCCACTTGGGTCAGCAGCGCCTTGCCGTTGTCCAGCAGCAGGTTGAGTTGATCGGGGGCTGCATCTTGTGGATTGGCGTAAGCCAAGCGGGCCAGCAGGAGTAAAGAAACCACGAGAATGCGCAAGGGTTGTAGCATTGCACGAGTTTAACCGCTTGGTAGAGTTAAAGTGTTTTCTATTAAAACACTTGTAACTTGTTGATTTAATTTGAATGAGAGGTTTTTACATGTTTCAGGCATTGTTGTTGGAGAACACGCCCGGTTTTCACGCTGGGCTGACACAACTGGATGAATCACGCCTGCCTGAGGGCGACGTGACGCTGGCGG
>JBGSRY010000097.1:0-4258 GCA_041737325.1 Rhodoferax sp.
TTTGATCAGTTCAGACAACGAATAACCAACCCAGGGGATCACCATCGACCAGCCTTCGACGCAGCGCAAGCGGTAGATGTGCTCCTCTTGCGCACTGAGTTTAAGCAGGTCTTCCAGTGCGTAACGCCCCGGTTTTTTGACCAGCCCTTCAATCTCGACCGACCACGGACTGGTTTGCAGGCTGTGGGCATAGCGCGCCGGATCAGCTTTGTCGGTACCAAACTCGTAGAAATTGTTGTAGCTGCTGGCGTGTTTGTATTCAGTGACTTTCTCCATCGTCAACGCACCAGCCACCATGGTTTTGCCGCGTGCCAAAGCGGCTTGTTTGCCAGGCGCAACCCAACTTTGGGCCAGAGCCTCACGCCCCGCCCATGCAGCCAGTGCCGTGCCTGCCGCACCAGTCGCCATGAGTCGAATCAGGTCACGGCGCGATTGGTAAACAAATCGTGGCGTGATGTCACTGGCCACAGGATGGTTAAAGCCTTGGTTGTGTGTTGGGATGCGCATGGGTGTTCCTTTGTGCTTTTTGGTCGGCCAAGAATAGGCTTTCTTACCAACCTGCGCCCAGGATTTGAAAAAAACACCCACGCCCCTAGGCGGTCAGATACAAAAAAGGCAAGTTGTCCAAAACAACTTGCCTCGTCGGTCTGCAAGCCAGGGCAACCGAAGTCACCCGACTGGCAGGAAGCGATCAGTGCAAACCGGCAATGTAGTCGGCCACCGCCTTGATTTCACGGTCATTGAGCTTGGCCGCCACTTGCGTCATTTGCAAGCTGTTTTTGCGAATGCCATCCCGAAACGCCGTCAGTTGCACCACCGCATAATCGGCATGCTGACCACTTAAACGTGGATATTGGCCCGGAATGCCTGCCCCATTGGGACTATGGCAACCGGCACAGGCTGGAATTTGGCGATCTGCAATGCCGCCACGGTAAATTTTTTCACCCAGCAGCACCAATTCTTTTTCTTTGGCGGCCCCAGGTGTCGCCTTTTTGCTGTTCACCCAGTAGGCAATATTGCGCATGTCTGATTCGCTCAAAGCGGCTGCCATGCCACTCATCACTGCGTTCTCACGCTTGCCCGCCTTGAATTCGGTCAATTGTTTGATGATGTATTCGGGGTGCTGTTGAGCCAGCTTGGGGTTCACCGGAATCAACGAATTGCCGTCCGGCGCGTGGCATGCAGCACATACACCAGCAAAACTGGCCTCGCCTTTGGCTAAATCAGGCTTGGCGGGTGCAGCAACTTCCCCGGCAACACTTGACAAAACAGTGGCCGCCAACGCAGCGGCAACGGTGAATGTGGCAATCAGCTTCATAGGTAGGCAGGTCAGTAAAGAGTAGGGGAAAACTCTTCAATTCTACAATGCCCCAATTCCACTGCATGCACTTCATGACAAACCCAACCAGCTCACCAACGCCCCCCCTGACATTCCCCGAGGTACACCCCCCGCAAACGGTGGGCCCGGTGGTGGCGTTGGGCTGGCTTCATACGGCCAAATTTCTCACCACCGCGCCGCAGCTGCAATTTTTGCCGGCACTGGACGTGCCTGAAATCGCTTTTGTCGGACGCTCCAACGCTGGCAAGTCGACTTGCATCAACACCCTGACGCAGCAAAAACAATTGGCTTTTGCCTCGAAAAAACCAGGGCGCACCCAACACATCAACTTGTTTGCCTTGGGTAAACAAGGCGTGACCGACGCGGTACTGGCCGATTTGCCAGGCTATGGTTATGCCGCCGTGCCCAAGCAGGACAAACTTCGTTGGCAACAGGTCATGGCCAACTACCTGGTGACGCGCGAAAATCTGAAAGCCATTGTGCTGATGTGCGACCCACGCCACGGTTTGACCGAGCTCGATGAAGTGCTGCTGGACGTGGTGCGCCCGCGTGTTGAAGAAGGCCTGAAGTTTTTGGTGGTTTTGACCAAGGCGGACAAGCTCACGCGAGCCGAGCAGACAAAAGCGATGGCCATCATGAAATTACAAGCCGGCGGCGGCGAAGTGCGGCTTTTTTCGGCCACCAAACGCCAGGGCATTGAAGAAGTGGCCACCCTGCTCTGGCAATGGGCACATCCCACCCCAGCACCCGCAGCACCATTGAATTCTCTCTGAATGCTATATATTTAGTAGCATATTGCCCTTATTTACAAAGGGCTACAAGCCTATTTCATTCATAAAAGCCAGGCTCATCATCAGGCCTGTCTTTGAACCGTTTGTGAACCCAGTAATACTGTTCTGGCATGGCATCAATGTAGGTTTGCAGCCGCTCGTTCATGCGGGCGGTATCGACTTGTAAATCGTCGCCAGGAAAATCCAGCCAAGCAGGCAACACCTGCACGTCATAGCCGGTAGGTGTCATGCGCGTCACAACAGGCACCACCTGGGCGCGTCCCAACTTGGCAAAGCGTGACAGAGACGGGACGGTGGCGGCACGAATGCCGTAAAACGGCACAAACAACGACTCATGCGGGCCAAAGTTCATGTCCGGCAGCAAGTACAGTACCTCGCCCTGACGCAAACTCGACACGATGGTTTTCACGCCGTCCACACGACCAAACAGTCGACCCGCACCGAACCGCTGGCGGCCTTGCAAAATCCAGACATCCGCCTGCTGGTTGGTCTGATCGGTGTAGATGGTGGTAAAGCGCCGGGGCAGTTGTTGCGTCAACGCCGTCCAACCGGCATCCAAGCCGACAAAATGGGGTGCAAAAATAACCGTGGGGCGATGGCCCTCAAGCCCGGCCACAGCCCCGGTCAGCTTGAGGCGCGCGCGCACCACTGGTTCAGAGCCATGCCACAGCCATCCACGATCCAGCCAAGCCTGGGCAAAACGCACAAATACCCGGCGCGACAAGGCGCGCCTTTGTGCCACATCCAAAGCCGGGAAACACAAGCGCAAATTGGTCTGCACCACACGGCGGCGCGAACCCACCACCGCATACAGACTCCACCCCAGCAACCAGCCCAATGCGCGTACCCATGCCAGCGGCAAGTGCGCCAACCCACGCATCAACCAAAGCATCAAACGGGTTCCCATGGCCAAGTCTTCGGCGCGATCAGGCTAATGCACGCGGCTGCTTGTAGCGCGCGTAACCCCACAAATACTGTTGCGGGCACTGCAGCACCAGCATTTCCATGGCCTGGTTGATGGCCGCCACAGCTTCAGGCAGCGCAGCTGGCAAAGCCTGCTGCAACGGCTGCACATGCACTTTAAAACCACGCCCCCACGGCAACCGCTCTCCCCAGGCCAACAACACGGTGGCTCCTGTTTGCTGAATCAAGCGCACCGACAAGGTCATGGTGTAGGCTGGCTGACCAAAAAAAGGGGCCATCACGCCCATACCAAGAGGGGGCACCTGGTCTGGCAGCAGCCCCACCGACTCGCCCTGTCTAAGGGCTTTGATCATCTGCTTGACTCCAGAAAGCGTGGTGGGGGCGGTCAGCAAACCGGGACGTTGGCGCGTGGATTGAACCACCTCACGCAACCAGTCCTGGCGCGGCGGACGAAACAGCACCGTCATGGGCCTGCCCGCCACGCCGTAGCGCTGGGCATAGGCCTGGGCCGTGATCTCAAAACACCCCATATGCGGGGTCAAAAACACAATACCGCGCCCCTGTGCCAAAGCAGCATCAACCAGCGCCGCCCCGTCCCAAAAGACAGCAACCGATGCCCCACACCACAGACGGGGTAGCTCAGCCACCAATTTGCCGCTTTCACCTATGGCCGCCAGCACATGCTTCAGCGACAGACCAGCCAGCCGCACATGGGCCACAAACCGTTGCCGATACACACCTGAACCGACAAAAGCCGCCCACCCCAACCCATAGCCCAGGACGTGCAACAGCCACAGCGGCAGGAAAGACATGAACTTGAAAAGGGTGACCATGGGGTGGGATAAAATAGCAGCGTCGCCGAGTTATAGAACTACTTGCAGGGCGACATCCACAACAGGTGCGCCAACAGGCCGCCATTGTGCCTTGTCAAATCTTTGACGAATCTGCTAAAGCGTTCGCTGAAAGCCCCTGAAAGCCCAAGCAACGCAAACCGCTTGTTAACTTTTACTTAGGAGCTTTGATCATGGCGAACGACTTTCTCTTTACCTCTGAATCGGTCTCTGAAGGCCACCCCGACAAGGTGGCAGACCAGATTTCCGATGCCATTCTGGATGCCATCTTTGCCCAAGACCCGCGCAGCCGTGTCGCTGCCGAAACCTTGTGCAACACCGGGCTGGTGGTACTGGCCGGCGAGATCACCACG
>JBGSRY010000099.1:0-1850 GCA_041737325.1 Rhodoferax sp.
CATCAGCGGCGTATGCAGCGCGGGCTTCACGTTCCACACCACCATGTAGCCCACAAAGCAGGCCAACACAAACACGGTGAAGTGCGACATGAACTCTTTAGGCGCGCTGTGACCGATCAGCCAGAACAACACGGCTGCCACTGCAAACATCATGGCCAGTTTGCCCGCAGGCATGGGGGCGCTGGGTTCACCATGGCCTTTGCCTTTTTTGGCCACGGGTGCTGCGGCTGGTTTGGCTGCCGGGGGCGCTGCAGCCGGTTTGAGTGCCGGTGCAGGCCAAGTCACGCTGCCGTCTTTGGTCACGGTCAGGCCGCGAATGGCATCGTCTTCCATGTTGACGTTGACCACGCCGTCCTTGGTCTTGCACAGTTCTTCGGTCAGGCGAAACAGGTTGGTGGCATACAGCGTGGACGACTGCTTGGCCAAGCGCGATACCAGGTCGGTGTAGCCGACGATGGTGACACCGTGCTTGACCACTGCCTGGCCGGGTTCGGTCAGCTCGCAATTGCCGCCCTGCTCGGCTGCCATGTCGACAATCACGCTGCCGGGCTTCATGCTCTTGACCATCTCTGCGGTGATGAGCTTGGGCGCAGGCTTGCCCGGAATCAACGCCGTGGTGATGATGATGTCAACATCTTTGGCTTGTTTGGCGTACATCTCACGCTGGGCTTGCTGGAAGCCTTCACTCATGACCTTGGCGTAGCCGCCACCGCCAGAGCCTTCTTCAACGTAGTCCACCTTGACAAATTCGCCACCCAGCGACACCACCTGGTCGGCCACTTCGGCACGGGTGTCGTTGGCCCGCACGATGGCACCCAGGCTGGCGGCCGTGCCAATCGCCGCCAGCCCAGCCACGCCAGCACCCGCAATAAAAACTTTAGCTGGCGGTACTTTGCCTGCCGCCGTGATCTGGCCGGCGAAGAAACGGCCAAACGCGTTGGCGGCCTCAATCACGGCGCGGTAGCCAGCGACACCGGCCATGGAGGTCAATGCGTCCATCTTCTGGGCGCGGCTCAGGGTGCGCGGCAGCGCGTCGATGGCCAGCACGGTCGCCTTTTTGGCGGCGAGCTGTTGCATCAATTCAGGGTTTTGTGCCGGCCAGATGAAACTGATCAGGGTCTGGCCTTCATGCAGGAGCGCGACTTCTTCGGTAGTCGGGCCGCGCACCTTGAACACCAAGTCGGATGCAGCCCAGAGCGCTGCGGCTCCGGTGATGACTTCTGCGCCAGCGGCGCGGTAGGCTTCATCGCTGAAATTGGCCAAATTGCCAGCTCCGGATTCGATCGCCACCTTGAACCCAAGTTTGATGAGTTTTTCGACCACTTCAGGCACGGTTGCGACACGTTTTTCACCCGGAAAAACTTCCCGTGGCACGCCAATGCGCTGCCCGACTTTGGCTGTGTCTGAGGGACTGGTTGCAGCAGAATTGCCACTTGAACCTTGACTATTTGCACCAGTTGGCATGGAGCGACTCCTCGTTTAGGTATAGATGTAAATCAAAAAAACCGCCTGAGCTTACATCAGTTTTTTTCGGCCATGAAACGAAAAACAAGCTTGCTTTGATCTACATCAGACGCACCACAACGCGCAAACCTGCCGATAATTCCGCCATGACTTACAGATGGAAACCTAGCGCCACCGTGGCTGCAATCATTGAAAGAAACGGCAAATTCCTGCTGGTGGAAGAGCACACGCCCGAAGGTTTGTGTCTGAACAATCCGGCCGGTCACCTCGACGAAGGCGAGTCACTGCTTGAGGCCTGTGCACGCGAAGCCCTGGAAGAAACCATGCACACCTTTACACCCGCTTACCTTTTGGGTGTCTACATGTCACGTTTTCAACGACCAGCC
>JBGSRY010000101.1:0-3824 GCA_041737325.1 Rhodoferax sp.
CTTGAGACCGTTGAAGCTGGTCTGCGAGGAGATGCGGTCGATTTCGGCGATACGCTGCTGCACTTCCTGGTCCAGCGCGGCGCGGTCGGAAGCGGAGTTGGTGGCGTTGATGGCGCGCAGCTTCAGGTCGCCCTTGGCGCTCATGTCGTTCAAGCGGTGCACGCCGGTGGTGGTTTCTTCGGTCACGCCAATGATGTTTTTCAGGCGGCGGCTGTACCAGGTGGGGTCGAGCTTGAGCTTGGCCTTGATGGCGGCAAACAGGCAGGTTTCTTCTTCGCTGCTGGGTTTATCCAGCAGCTTGGGGTTCTTTTCGGCCTTGGCACCCAAGTGCATCAGCAACGTGGCATCGCCACCGTCGTCCAAGATCATGTTCGGGCCTTCGGTGGCTGTGCCTTTTTTGCCGCCAAATTCAAAAATGCGGTGGGTGTAGTCCCAGTAGTTGGCCAGCGATTCGCCCTTGACGGCAAACACCGGCGTGCCGCCTGCGGCAATGGCTGCAGCGGCATGGTCTTGGGTGGAATAAATATTGCACGAAGCCCAGCGCACATCTGCGCCCAAGGCTTTCAGGGTTTCGATCAGCACGGCGGTCTGGATCGTCATGTGCAGGCTGCCGGTGATGCGCGCACCCTTGAGTGGCTGGGTCTTGGCGAATTCTTCGCGAATGGCCATCAGGCCGGGCATTTCGGTTTCGGCAATGTTGAGTTCTTTGCGGCCCCAGTCGGCCAGGCCGATGTCGGCAATGACGCAGTCGGTCAGGGGTGCAGATTTGACGGCTGCTTTGGCAGCGGGTTTGACAGATTTTTTTGATGCAGCGCTCATGGTTCACTCCAGAAGTTAAGGTGACAAGCACGGTCTTTGGAAGCAACTTGCGCATCAAGTCTCACCTCACAAACACCGTGGGTGAGCGCCGTTGTGAAACGCCACGGCAAGCTGCCGCAGCGGGTTCCGAGCCTCACCCAGCGCCCGGCTTTCAAGCCTTGGCGTGGGCTGCAACGCTCCTCGGAATGGGCGCGATTATAGTGAGGCAAGACAAAATACCGTTTGACTTACCCACTTACCCCGCCACGAGGACCCCAATTGAACGTTTCAGCTTCACCCCTGGCCTATACCTCTGCCGAGCAGATCAACGCCCACCTGCTGCACACCGTAGGGGTTGCCCCCCAATACGCATCCCCAAGCCAACTGATGCAGGCCACAGCCCAGGTGGCGCGCGCTCAACTCTCCAAACGCTGGGTCGACACGCAAACCCAGGAGCGCCAGCAAAAAGCCCGGCGTGTGGTGTACCTGTCGATGGAATTCCTGATGGGCCGTACCTTGTCCAACGCGCTGGCCGCGCTGGAGCTGACCCAAGGCGCAGCCCAAGGCCTGGCCGAACACGCCAAAAGCCTTGAGGACATCGCCAGTCTGGAGCCTGATGCGGCCTTGGGCAATGGCGGTCTGGGCCGTCTGGCGGCCTGTTTTCTGGACTCCATGGCCACGCTGGGCCTACCCTCCTGGGGTTATGGCATCCGCTACGAATACGGCATGTTTGCCCAGGACATCCAAAACGGCTGCCAGGTCGAATATCCCGATTCGTGGCTCAAAGATGGCACGCCGTGGGAATTCCCGCGTGCCGACATCAGCTACCCGGTGCGCTTTGGCGGCTGGGTGATTCACGAGAACGACACCGTGGTGTGGCATCACACCGGCGAAGTGGCGGCCAAAGCCTATGACATGGTGGTGCCCGGCCACGGCACGCAAAAAGTCAACACCTTGCGTCTGTGGAAAGCCACCGCCCCCGACCACATTGACCTGGGCGCGTTCAACAACGGCGACTACGCCCGCGCCGCCAGTGCCAAGAACGAATACGAAAACATCTCGTGGGTGCTCTACCCCAACGACAGCACCCCGGCCGGACGCGAACTGCGCCTGAAGCAGGAATACTTTTTTGTCGCCGCCTCGATGCAAGACCTGGTGCATCGCCACCTGAGCGAACACGCCACCCTGGACAACCTGGCCGAACACGTGGCCATTCACCTCAACGACACGCACCCCGCCATTGGTGTGGCCGAGTTGATGCGCATGCTGTGTGATGAACACGGGTTTGACTGGGACCAGGCCTGGGCACTGTGCTGCCGCACGTTCTCTTACACCAACCACACCCTGATGCCCGAAGCGCTGGAGACCTGGCCGGTGGCCCTGATGCAGCATGTGCTGCCGCGCCATCTGGAGATCATCTTCCGCATCAACAAAGCGTTTCTTGACCACGCCGCCCGCATCCGCCCCGGCGACCATGAGTTTTTAAAACGCCTGTCGCTGATTGACGAAACCGGTGAACGCCGGGTGCGCATGGCGCATTTGTCGGTGGTGGGCAGCCACAAGGTCAACGGCGTGTCGGCGCTGCACTCCGAGCTGCTGGTGCACACCATCTTTGCCGACTTTGCCGTCATCTGGCCCGAGCGCTTCACCAACATGACCAACGGGATCACGCCACGGCGTTGGCTGGCACAGGCCAACCCCAGCTTGTCCAGCCTGCTTGATGACACCCTGGGCCGCAGCTGGCGGCTTGACCTGAACCAATTGCGCCGCCTCGATGCCGTCAAAACCGACCCCGCTTTTGCAGCGCAATTCAGGGCCATCAAACACGCCAACAAAGTGCGCCTGGCAACCCTGATCGCGCACACCACTGGCGTGCAGGTCAACCCTGACAGCTTGTTTGACGTGCAAGTCAAGCGCATCCATGAATACAAGCGCCAGCTGCTCAATGTGCTGCATGTGGTGACGCGTTACCAGGCCATCCTGGCCGACCCGGATGCCCCCTGGCTGCCACGCACGGTGATTTTTGCCGGCAAGGCGGCCTCCAGCTACCAGGCCGCCAAATCGATCATCCGGCTGATTCACGATGTCGGCCAAACCATCAACAACGACCCGCGCATCGGCGACAAACTCAAACTGGTGTTCATTCCCAACTACGGCGTGTCGGTGGCCGAGATCATCATGCCGGGCGCGGATTTGTCTGAACAAATTTCCACTGCGGGCACGGAGGCCTCGGGCACGGGAAACATGAAGCTGGCGCTCAACGGCGCGCTCACCATCGGTACCGACGACGGGGCCAACATCGAAATCCGGCAGCAGGTGGGCGACGACAACATCTTCATCTTTGGCCTGAAAACACCCGAGGTGCGGGCACTCAAAGTGGCCGGCTACCAGCCGCTGCAGCACTACGAAGCCAACCCGACCCTGAAAGCCGTGCTGGATGCCATTGCCACCGGCCAGTTCTCGCCCGACGAACCCAACCGTTACCGCGACCTGATCGACCCACTGATCTGGGGCGGCGACTACTACCTGCTGCTGGCCGACTACGCCTCTTACATCGCCACCCAGGCCCAGGTCGATGCCCTCTACCGTCAACCCGCCGCGTGGAGCCAGCGCGCCATCAGCAACGTGGCCGGCATGGGGGCGTTCTCGTCCGACCGCACCATCGCCGCCTACGCCCGCGACATCTGGCAGGTGCAGCCCGAACGCCCATGAATGCCGCCACAACAATCACCCCAGCCAGCGACACGCTGGCACTGCTAGGCGAGCTCGATGCCTGGCTGCTGGCCGAAGGCACGCACCTGCGACCGTTTGAAGTCCTGGGCGCTCACCCTGGCACGCTCCAGGGCATCAGCGGCACGCGCTTTGCCGTGTGGGCTCCGAACGCCAGCCGCGTCAGCGTGGTCGGTGATTTCAATGCCTGGGACGGCCGCAGCGACCCCATGCAATTGCACCCCGCCTGTGGTGTCTGGGAGCGGTTTGTACCGGGTGTGCAGCCCGGTGCGTTGTACAAGTACGAAGTCTGCAGC
>JBGSRY010000463.1:0-3092 GCA_041737325.1 Rhodoferax sp.
CGAGACACCACACGATGCCCTGTGCCAAACCCTGATCGGTCAACGCCTGGCAGCGCTGGGTTTTGAGCTGCATCCCCTGGTCAGTGGGCCAGCCGAATCACGCGTCACAAATTTATGGGCAAAACGGCCTGTAGCCCTTACCAACAAAGGGGCAACAGCTACAAAATTGATTGTATTTGCCGGACACACCGATGTGGTTCCAAGCGGCCCGTTGGGCCAATGGGACAGCGACCCGTTCACCCCCACGGTACGTGATGGCAAGCTGTTTGGGCGTGGCGCAGCCGACATGAAAACATCATTGGCGGCCTTTGTGGTGGCCACCGAAGCGTTTGTAGCGCAGCACCCCGACACGCCGTTGAGCATCGGTTTTTTGCTCACCAGCGACGAAGAAGGCCCGGCACTGGACGGCACGGTCAAGGTCTGTGAATGGCTGACCGAACAAGGTGAAACGCTGGACTATTGCATTGTGGGTGAGCCCACCTCGCTGGAGCGCAGCGGCGACATGATCAAAAACGGGCGACGCGGCACACTCAGCGGCAAACTCACCGTCAAGGGGGTGCAAGGCCACATTGCCTACCCGCACCTGGCCAAAAACCCGATCCACTTGCTGGCTCCGGTACTGGCCGAGCTGGTGGGCATAGAGTGGGATCAGGGCAACGCGTTTTTTCCCCCCACCTCCTGGCAAGTCAGCAACATCCATGGCGGTACCGGGGCCAGCAATGTGATTCCCGGCAGCGTGGTGGTGGACTTCAACTTTCGCTTCTCCACCGAGTCCACACCCGAAATGCTGCAAAAACGGCTGCGCGCGGTGCTGGACCATTTCGAGCTGGCTTACGACCTGACCTGGACGCTGGGCGGTACGCCGTTTCTGACCACGCCCGGCACGCTGGTGGATGCGCTGGTGGCGGCGATCCAGACCCGTGTTGGCATCACCCCGGAGCTGTCAACCACCGGCGGCACCAGCGACGGTCGTTTCATTGCCAAAATTTGCCCGCAGGTGGTTGAATTTGGCCCACCCAACGCCAGCATCCACAAGGTCAATGAACACATTGCGCTGGCAGACATCGAACCCCTGACGCGCATTTACCAGGGCGTACTTGAGAACCTGCACGCGCAGTTGCTGGCATGAGCAAGCCGCGCCCCCGCATGACTGAACTCGCGCTGCTGGACTGCGTCAAAGCCGCGGCTGAGAAGCTGACCGCAGCCGGTGTCGCCTTTGGCCACGGCACCAGCAATGCCTTTGACGAAGCCGCCTGGCTGGTGCTGTGGCAACTCGGTTTGCCGCTCGACACACCGCTGGAGAGCACGCCAGATTTCAAGCAAAACAGGCTTGTGACCCAGGAAGAACAAGCGCTAGTAGCTACTCTTTTAGAAGCACGCATCAACACCCGCAAACCTGCCGCCTACCTCACCCACGAGGCCTGGCTGCAAGGCGTGGCGTTTTATGTGGACGAACGCGCCATCGTGCCGCGCTCACTCATCGCCGAGGTGTTGGTCGAAGGCAGCCTGGACTACTGGCTCAGCGACAGCACCCACCGCGTGCTCGATTTGTGCACCGGCAACGGCAGTCTGGCCATCATCGCCGCCATGGTCTACCCGGACGTGTTTGTGCAAGCCAGCGACCTCAGTCTGGAGGCGCTGGAAGTGGCGCGCATCAACGTTGAGCGCCACGGCCTGCAACGCCGCATCAGCCTGCACCAGGGCAACGGCTTGCCGCACAACGGTGTCCGGTTTGACCTGATTGTGTGTAACCCACCGTACGTCAATGCGCAAAGCATGGCCGCGCTGCCGCCTGAGTTCAAAGCCGAACCGGCCATGGCGCTGGACGGCAACACCGCCGGCGGCAGCGACGGCATGGACTTTGTGCGCCAACTGCTGGCGCAAGCCCCTGTGTGCATGAGCGAGCAGGCCATTTTGGTGCTCGAAATTGGCCACGAGCGCGCCCACTTTGAAGCGGCCTTTCCCACACTTGAGGTCATTTGGCTGGCCACCAGCGCCGGTGAAGACCAGGTGCTACTGGTCACGCGCGAGGCGCTGCTGTCCATGGCGGACTGAAGTCCGCCCTACAACACTTCATTTGCCACGCCGATAACCTTGCCACATCCCCTGACTTTGCCGCGTCTACTGTCTTTGTCATCGTCCCCTGTAGGGCGGGTTTCAACCCGCCATGGTCGGTGCAAGTCGCACCTTACAACGGCAAAAATCATCCTGATTCAACATACCTGAAACCAAAAGCCACCCTTGATTACCTTAAAAAACATCACCCTGCGCCGTGGCGCAAAAGTCCTGCTCGACGGCGCGTCTGTCACCCTCAACCCGGGCGAAAAAGTCGGTCTGGTCGGCCGCAATGGTGCAGGCAAATCCAGCCTGTTTGCGCTGTTCAATGGCAAGCTGCACGAAGATGGTGGCGAATATTTCATCCCGGCCCAATGGCGCATGGGTCAGGTGGCGCAAGACATGCCCGAGACCGAGCAAAGTGCCACTGACTTTGTGGTCGATGGCGACACCACCCTGCTGGCGGCCCAGCAAGAAGTGACCGCTGCTGAGGCCACCGACGACTATGACCGCATGGCGCATGCCTACATGGCACTGCAAGATGCCGGTGCGCATGATGCCCCGGCGCGTGCCCAAGCGCTGATCCAGGGCCTGGGTTTCAAAACCACCGAGCTCACCAACCCGGTCAACAGCTTCTCAGGCGGCTGGCGCATGCGCTTGCAGTTAGCCCGCGCCCTGATGTGCCCCAGCGATTTGCTGCTGCTCGATGAGCCCACCAACCACTTGGACTTGGACGCATTGGTGTGGCTGGAAGCCTGGCTCAAACGCTATGAAGGCACGATGATCGTCATCAGCCACGACCGCGAATTTTTGGATGCCGTCACCAATGTCACGCTGCACATTGATGCAGCCAAATTGGTGCGCTACGGCGGCAACTACAGCAAGTTCGAGGACATGCGCGCTGAAAAAATGGAGCTGCAACAGGCCGCCTTTTCCAAACAGCAAGACAAGATTGCCCATTTAAAGAAGTTCATTGACCGCTTCAAAGCCAAAGCCAGCAAGGCCAAGCAGGCGCAAAGCCGCGTCAAGGCGCTGGA
>JBGSRY010000118.1:0-1522 GCA_041737325.1 Rhodoferax sp.
CGCAGCAACCAGACGTGGCCCCACACCCGCACGGGCTGAGCCTCCAGCCCCAGGTCAATGGACCGGGCGGCGGCGGCATCCAACTGGTCTTCGAGCACGCTTTCACACAGGGCTTTCAGGTTCACATGCTCAGGTGGCTGCTCGGCCGGGTTGCGCGCATCGGCCCTTGAGAGCGCCAGCAGCTGGTTCGCCAGCTGGCTGGTGCGGCGTGCCGCATCACGCAAACGCAGCACCCTGGATACTTCTAAATTGATAGTGTCTTGCCCAGTATTAACAAGGGCTAGAGGGCTATTTTCTGAAAAATGCCCAGCACTGGCATGAACCACGGTGGTGCGATGGGCGGTTTGTGCCAAGGCCTCAATTTGCGACTGCAAACCAGCCAGTGGGGTGCGCAACTGGTGCGCCGCATCGGCCACAAAACGGGCCTGGCTTTGCGCCTGGGCTTGCACCAGGCCCAGCAGGTGGTTCAAGGACTGAACCAGGGGCCGCACTTCTTCCGGGGTGGCTTGCACATCCAGCGGGCTGAGGTCGCGCGAGGAACGGTGTTCCACCGCGCTCTTGAGCGCCAGCAACGGGGCCAGTGCCCGCCCCACCGCCCAGTTCACCAAAAACACCGCCAGCACCATCAACACCAGGTTGGGCAGCAACACTTTTTTCAGCACCTGGGCAAACCATTGCTGGCGCGGGTCTGAGCCGTCGGCCAGGCGCACCACCAGTTCACCGGCTACTGTGTGCGTGCGCAGGGACAGGATGCGGTACACCACGCCGTTGTACTCCTCGCTGGCAAATTCGGGCTCAAACGTGGTGGGCGGCAACCCGGTGAGCCAGTCTGCACCCAGCAGCACGCGGCCGTCCAGCCCCACCACCGCCATGGACGACAAACGCCCATCACGCAAGAAGTCTTCTACGGCCGGTGCGCGCAGCATGATTGGCGGGTCTGCGGCCGTTTGCCCCTTGGCCACCACCGAGTCCACCAGCAGCGGGGCCAGGCGCAGCAACTGGCGGTCTTGTTGCAACGCAGCGTTGTCGGCGGAGCGGTAGTCAAACCAGGTGTTGATGCAGGCCAACAGGGCCAAGGGCAACAACAGCAGCAACAGCAAACGCCGCTGCAGCCCGGTGGACATGGCAGCCAGTTGCATGGTGGGCTAGTCGCGGCCCGACGCGATCACGTCCGTGAGCCGGGGGGTCAGCAGCTCCAGCCGGTAACCAAAGCCGCGAATCGAGCGCAGGCCGACACCCAGCGGTTCGAGCTTGCTGCGTAGTCGGGAGATATAGACCTCCACCGCGTTGGAGGTGATTTCTTTGTCCCAGCCGGTCAGGGCTTGCAGCAGTTTTTCTTTGTTGGCGGGCTTGGGGGTGTGCAGCAACAAATATTCGAGCACCGTCCATTCACGTTGACCGAGTTCGATCAGTTGCCCGCTGGGGCGCACGCAAGCCTGGCGGGTGGCGGTGTCCATTTCAAGCGGGCCAAAGCTCAGCACCGACGAGGTGGCGGCCTGCGAGCGGCGCAGCAGGGCGCGCA